>LJOT01000085.1 GCA_001672075.1 Anabaena sp. CRKS33 | reverse complement strand
CGCCACCAATGATCAAGAAACGCGATTTCTCTCAACTTTTTTCAATGCCTGCCATCTTTGTTGTAGTTGCTGCCAGTTAGGATTATAATCACCATAACGCCAACTTACATAAGCATGACAGATTTCATCTATCACTTTAGCTACTTCTAAAGAATGGTATTGGTATGAAACCTGGGCATATTCTAGAGGTGTTTGACTAGGATGCTTACCTAAACCCTTGTTAGCACTCCATTGCAGCATTTGTTGGTAAAGTCTTTCCATGGGTGGTAATTTATTTAACCAACGGATATTTAGCCAGTTACGCCATTGTCCCCAACCTAACCAACCAAAGAAAGCCGCAATTGTCACCACAATTAAACCAGTTAATACCCCTAACCAACCTTTCGTAAATAAAGCCAAAAACCAGACTATCCCCTGGAGTAACAACCTAAATATCGTCCCAAACACAGTATTTAAAATAGCTGTAATTGGTGAAGGTAGCCAACCAGCCACCCAATTCCAAAATTGACGCAGAACACTAAAAGTCTGATCTGCTTCTACGGAAGGAGGAATCAAAGAATGTCCCGGAATTGGATCAAAGCTAAACCAGCCATACTTAGGAAAATAAACTTCCGTCATCGCGTAAGCATCAGTATTACGGACAACATACATACCTGTAAAGGGATTAAACTCACCCGGAGCAAATCCCGCTACTAACCGCGCTGGAATGCCAATTGAACGTAGCATTACCGTTAATACAGTAGAAAAATGGTCGGGATAACCACCTTTATTTTTGAATAAAAAGGTTTCTACTAAATCATCTTTTTCCCCCAAATAAGGCAATTCTAAGGGATTTGTGGGCAGGGCGTAATTTTGTTTGAGATACTGAGCCAAGTAAAGAGCTTTTTCGTAGGTTGAATCTAGATTTTTAGTACCTGGAGAACGGGAAACCCTTTGTTGATCATAATTAGCCAGTATTTCTTCAGTCCGTTTTCGCACCTTATCTGCAATTTCTGGGGGAACTTGTAGATAATACTTTTTAATATTGGCTGGATATTTAGTGGAGGCTTTACCTAGTAAAGAGCGATCGCGGTAGGGAACATCTGAAACTACGGTATATGTTAGCCCTACTGATAACTCTACTGGCGCACGTAAACCATTTTCTTGATCAACTGCTATCATCGGCGTAGGAAAGTATAAATCTTTCGGGTAAGACATCGCCGGAATTAGATTAGGCAATTCCGATACCAAATTGTAAGTTTGTACTACCTCCTTTGTCATATTAATAAAGGGAGGCGAGTCAATAGAAATACGGTAAGACCAAGGTGATTGTCTGAGGGTGGTAACTTGATCATTGCGGGAAATCTTCCAGCCTTTACCTGTATAATTGTCAAAAGCTAGGACACGCCAAAACCCTTCCGCTTGCGATCGCACACGCATCACTACCTTGGGTTTCATTTCTCCCCGCAGGTTTTGGTTCATCTCGCTATTGAAACCATAATAAAAATTATCGTCTATTTTTCCCGGTTCGCCAGCATTTCCCGACTCCCCACCACTATCATTACCATTACTATTACCCTTACCTTCACGCACATAACCCGGGTTAATAATACTACGTCCTGTAAAATTTTCTGGGGCTTTAATCGGCGCACTCACAGGAAAAGATCGGAGTTGATAACCAGGAAACCGGGGTAAAATAGCAAAAATTCCCAGCCCTAACGCCACGATCAACAAAAAATTTAAAATCAGGAATTTAAAATTAAAACTAGGATAATTCTTTTTTGGGGATTTTTCGGCATTGGATTGCTTCAAACCCAGACGGGAACGGTAATCTAGGGTCAAAGTTGGCAAAGCAACAGCTAAAAATAATAGTAACACAGGCGCGAAGGCCATAGTTTGGCTCAATGTTGCCGCCACACCTACCAATATCAACCCAATTACAATAGAATACCCTAAATCTTTGCGTCGAGGTGTATCAAAGCTGTGTAGCACTTGCAATTGAATTAATAATTCCGCCAAACTCAGCCGGGTATCATTCCAATTACCAGCAAAGCGACCAAAAAAAGCCCCCAAAGCCAATAACATTCCTATCGCAATACAAAACTGCACTGGAATATTAGAACGACCACGACGGTAGTAACTCCACCATGTCCCCACCATAGTCAGTGGTATTGTCCACAGACTAAATTGAGTTTCACTAGCAATATCCGTAGCTACAATCCCCAATGTAACCAATACCAACACTAGCAATCGTAAAGGAATTGAATCTTCCACCTCTTTAACTGGTGATTTTCCTCTCTTTTGTTGCCAGTTATTACCTACAGGTAAACGCCAAAAGCCATTCATCTTAGATAAATTAAACATTTTCAAGTCAGTAAAGCTATGATGTAGACACTGCGGACTTGCTCAAGCTTATAGATTTTAGATAGGTCCTTAATTTTGTAATCAAGGGTTAAAACCAGAAAACGAGTCAAAGTTATTATATATCAGCTGCCATCCCTCCTATCTGATTTCTAGATATGGCGATTTAGTTATATTTTCACCTGAATAGCCAAGAATAAGGGCAGGTGGTCTAATTCTGGTAACTCCACTGCTAAAGTATAGGTTGGCTGACTTCTATCAATTTGCAACTCTATAACTGGCATTTCACCAGCCTCAGATTTGACAAATTCTTGATTATTATTACCCTCAAGTTGCAAAATTCCCGATGTTGGTAATTTACCGTAAACCGTTAAACTCGTAGATTTACCTGAATGACGCAATTCTACCCGAATATTCAAAGTCCCCACAGCAGTGAGCCATTGTCTTTCTACCAAAGGTTGAGTCAATGAAATCGGCAAAGTTAAATTTTCCAGCAGTTGTTTGGCAGCCATTAACGACAACGCCATTTGCTGACGTGGTAGTAAATCAAAATAATCGCTCTCAATATTAGGCGCTGTCAAGGTATCTGCCGAACGATAAGAGCTTCTCAGGACTAACGCAGCCAAATCATTAATTGACTGGGTATCCATGGGAAACATACTTTCTACCACCTGAACTAATTTAGCTCCCAGAGGTATGGAAGATGTCAATAAAAGTTGACATTTTGCTAACAATTGCCAGAAAACTTGATCAGGCAAAGGAATAGGCAGATTTAGTTTAGACTGGTGGACAGTCCACCCCCAAACAGGAACTAATCCTAGTGATTGTTCTTCTACACAGTCAGGATATTCTAACAATTGTGTTTCCCAGGGGAACAACGGCGGATTTTTTGCTATTTGGTCTTGTAAACGACGCTTAAGAATAGCTTGAAAACGTTCTTGCACAGTAGGAATTTCTCCCAATTGAAAGGTCTGGGGCTTTTCTTGTCAAGGTAAGTTCACCTTTAAAAGGCTACTGTCTTGAGTAAATGACTACCCCATTAGTTTACTCACATTCTCACAAGCTATACCCATAGGTATTGATACGATTTTTCAATGCCCAAGGCAGTTGTCATTTTGTGAGGATTCACAAGTCACCATTCATGGGTAGATGCACTAGATCCGGAAACTAAGGAGTTACGAATTTCCCAAGCTTGTTCTAATATCTTAAACCAACGTTTATGTAATTGTGCCATGGACAAGCCTACAGTTTTAGATATTTGCTCATCAGCTTTTCCTTGCTGCTTCAAATCTAAGATAGACCTTTGTTTATCATCTAACTGGGCTAAATAAGTTTCCCATTGAATCGGAGTTAAACCTAAATTAGTGGGTAAAGAAACTTCTAACCACTCATGTACCAATTCCCAGCGATGTAAAAGAGCAAACCGAATTAAATGATATTTAAACCGTTGCTGTAAGTAATCACGCTGCCGAGATGTTAAACCTAAAATTGACTCAATTTCTGGTGCTGATAAATCCTGAAGACGAAGAGTAAAGTAATCAACACAGTCAGATTGTTCTTTTTCCTGTAAGTAGTTAATCAATTCTGTAATCACAACGGACCGCAAGGTATCCTCTTCCGGTTCGGTCTGGGAAGCCATAGCCAACCGTAATTGGTGGATAGCCGGCTCCTCCCAAGAACTATCAGACTCACCGCTACCACCTTCAGAAGCCTGTTCTATATCTACACTTGTTTCTGGAGGTTGCTGTTTCGAGAAAGTTTGCGCTCGGAGAATAATTAATTGTTGCTGTCTTCCAGGCAGAGGAATCCGACGTTTACCATATCTCTCGGTAAATGCCATGTATTCTCCCAATTCCAATAGAGTCTGGGGGCGATAGGTTGGATCTAATTGGTTCTCTCTTCTAAAGGCATTTAAAGACTCCAAATAAAAACTTTGCAGAAAGTCTTCAATGATAGTCAACCGCCCTTGATAGCTCAATTGCTTGTGAGGGGGATTAATATAACGATAAACAATAGCACTCAATATGCTGTGTAATTCTACCCGGCCACGACTTGAACCTAACTGACAGTATCGGATACACTGTTGTAAGCGATGTTTAGCTAGGCTCATGGCTGAACTTTCTACAGACCCCGAAGTTTGAATGCGTTTACTTTCATTACAAACCCGCAGGACTTCATTGGTAATTCTCACGGATACATCATGACAATTTTGCTTTGAAGCCCTAGTTGACTGTTGAAGTTCCCTAAATAGGAATTGAAAGATGACCTCCACACGGATAGAAATTTTCCCCTGAGTAGTTGCGATTGCGGCTGAATTCATAGTCCCAGTTCTCAAAAAGACCTTAACATATTTTGGACACGACTTGTTAGACTTTGGATGTTAGCTTCATAGTTTTTTTCTTGAACCCAAACTAATTTACATTGAGGGTGTGGCTGCCAAAAAATATTGAACTCGTAAATCTCAATTTTATGGGGTCTTCCTCTCTCATGTTTTAGCCATTACCCAAAAGTCATTAACAATTCATGATGGATTTAGAAGCACAAATTCAATTGCTGATAGACAATGCACCCCGGGATGGTATGACACCACAACTTATGGTATCAATCGCTCCTGTATTAGTCACTATTGCCCAAAGGTTAAAACACTACCAATACTTTATTCTCAAAAATTCTCAGCAGGATTGGGTTTTAACTACCTTGAGCAATCGCGCAAATCCAGGAATAGAAAAGCAAGTTATTTACGCTTTCCCTACCATACAGGATGTTTATCTGATCTCGGATGCTGGGCGTGACCCTCAAGTGATGCCAGCCTCCATGTATGTTACCCACCTTTTGTTCCAATTAGTAGCCCTCAAACCATTACACAGCATAGTTTTCCTGGAAACACCAGGAATTATTACCCATACGGTCGAAGTGCAGCGCTCTGAACTGGAAACCCTGATTGGGCAACAACTACAAGGATTTAGATCCTCAAGAAAAGTTCCTCCCAATATTGCCTAAATACCTGAAAAGTCAAAAAAGATGGGAACTGAACTTGAAGTAATGGAGGTCTAACACCCAACATCCGCAAATCTGATATCTCCTTCGACTTTTTAGTAGAGCCGACTAAGTACGTAGTCAGTTAAATCTATTAGAGCTTGGCGTGATTCTGATGGTTCTAAAGTGCTGATATGCTCATTGGCTAATTTGGCGTGGTGAGCCGCTAATTCTCTAGCTCGCTCAATACCCCGACTGTCATGAATTAGTGCCAATGCCTGCTCTAAATCCCCACTCTGGGCAAACTCCCTGGCAATTAAGGCCTCTAAGTCTGGTTTTTCCTCCAAGGCATATAAAGCTGGCGCTGTGAGGTTGCCACTTTTGAGATCAGAACCGGCTGGTTTACCCAGGGTGTCTGTTGAACTGGTGAAATCAAGAATATCATCTACTATCTGGAAGGAAAGACCTAGATGGCGACCATAACTGTACAAGTGTTCGGCAGTTTCTAGGGACGTTTCACTAATTAGTCCAGCAGCTTTAGAACTGTTGGCAATTAATGACGCTGTTTTGTAATAGCTCTTTTGCAGGTAAGTTTCTGTAGAAAGACTAGCATCAAAACGATTTAGCCCTTGTTGGATTTCTCCAGCCGCTAAATCCATAATTACTTCTGAAAGTAGTTTGACAACGTCCAAATTGTTCAGGTTCGCTAAATACCAGGAGGATTGAGCAAAAAGAAAATCCCCCGCCAGCACGGCAATGCGATTACCAAACAAACTATGTACCGTCGGTACACCACGCCGGACATTGGACTCGTCTACTACATCATCATGTACCAAACTAGCTGTGTGAATCATTTCTGTAATCTCTGCCAATCGTCTGTGACGCGCTGTGATATCTGTATTTAACATAGTCGCCCGCGATATTAGCAGCACTATGGCGGGTCTGATACGCTTACCCCCAGCACCGAATAAATGTTCGGCTGCGGCATAAAGAATGGGGTGGCGATTTCCAACTAGCTGTTTAAGGTTATCTGCTAGTATTTGCAGGTCTGCTTCCACAGGGGTAAACAGGGAGGTGGCTGGGGTCATGGATAGGCGGACTCTGGCTTAGGTTACGAAAGTTTACATATTCTTTAATTTTAAGATAACCCAGTGTCACCGCAAAGTTTTCCTCCAGTCATCTGATTTTTAATATCTATTAAGTTATTTATGTCTCAGATTTAAAATATGTTAAAATAAACAACTATTTGAAAATGCTTGATATTTGCTAACTCCAAGAACAAGACCGCAATCATCCAAGATGTAATGTTAATAAAGTTACACTTAGTATAAATCAATCTCAGCTACCTGTCAACAGTAAAAAAATTTAAAATTTAGTCTAGAAGTTAGCTTCAAATTCAAGGTAGTTGTGTTAGGCTAGAATCTGAAGATATTAAATTTTTCAGATTATTCACTTCCTCAGTAAAACCATTTTATGATGATTTTACGTAATAGCGTTGTGAGTCTAAAATAACTCGTCGCCCAAGAGAAAATGGCGGTTATTCCCGTTTAAACTCTCTGCGATAAGCATACCTTTTGAGTTGAATTATGCTTTTCCAATCATGGAACTAACTCAACGTATTCAGACAACGTTGAGTAACGGCGTATATCTATTAAAATTGGTGTGAGGTCAATAACACAGGCTAGGTAAACTGCTAATGAGTGCAGTTAAGAATTGCTACTTAGCAATTTTGCTGTCATTCAGATGTATGGCCTGGGAAAGTTGATTTTAAAGAAAATAAATGGATTGTCCAGAGAAACTTAAGTTTTCTCCTGGGAATTTTAGTATAGCTAACTACAGGCATCAAGAACACACTTGTTGACTTGAGTTTTGCTAGTTTTGTATGCAATTTTATATTCCTTAGCAATCAAAGATGGTGGAACAATGATTTACGAAAATATGCCTATGATGATATTTATTCTAGCTGCTGGATACTTATTCAGTGTATACCTATTGTTAGCTTTGGCAAAGCGAACAGGCAAAAAAGATGTTCATCAAAGGGACTCATTTAATCCTAATATTGGCCGAGATAATTACAAGCGGCAGAGAACAGTAACTGCCAACGTCACCGAAGTGGTGAATAGTCAATGAAAGAAACCAACACAGGGCTGGGAAAGAACAGAGGACATTTATTTTCCTTTCCCTATTCTGACCCTGTGAATTGATCAATCCTGTCTTTAAGAGACAACAGCGTCGGCAAAACATACCTGTTCCACCATCGGAGTATAGCCCAACCACTGCAAACCAGATTGAGTAAATTGTTGGGGACAACCACTGACAGCAAAGCGGGTAGGCATAGGTGGGTAAGTATTTTTAATACCTAGTATATCTAGCTCTTGGGAGCAAGCGACGACGACATGAACTGCTGGGTCAATTAATTTGACCTGGGTGGGGAGGAGCGATCGCAAAACTGGTGATAAATGAGGATAATGGGTACAACCATAAACTAAAGTATCTATTTCTTGGCGGAGTAAGGGTTCTAGATAAGTCTTGGCTACTTCAGCAGTATAAGGGTCATGGATGCGATTTTGCTCAATTAGAGGCACAAACTCTGGACAACTCACTTGCCAGACTTGGACATGGGATTTAATTTCTAAAATAGCTTGACGATAGGCATTGCTTTGAGCCGTTGCCGGCGTAGCAATCACACCAATACGCTGACCTTGTTCAACAGCAGCCATAGCACCTGGTAAAATCACACCTAAGATAGGGAAATCAAATTCTTGGCGGACAATATCTAAAGCCAGAGCCGAACTGGTATTACAAGCCATAATTGCCATTTTAACTCCTTGTAGCCGCATCCAACAGAGGATTTCCCGGACAAATTGCAGAATTTCCCCTTGAGAACGAATACCATAAGGAAGACGGGCTGTATCCCCCACATAAATAATTGATTCATTGGGAAGCTGCTGATACAGTTGTCGCAGTACAGTTAAGCCGCCGACACCGCTATCAAATACCCCAATAGGAGCGCGTTGAGGCACTTGAGAAGAAAAACTATGAAAACGCCTATCAAAAATAGAAAAAGAACACACAGCAAAAATTGAGATAAGTAGGTTGGCGTGAAAAATTGTCGTTATGACAAGGGAAGAGGGAAGAGGGAAGAGGGAACAGGGAACAGGGAACAGGGAACAGGTGACAGGTTACAGGTTACAGGGAAGAGGTGACAGGTTACAGGTGACAGGTTACAGGTTACAGGGAAGAGGTGACAGGTTACAGGTGACAGGGAACAGGGAACAGGGAACAGGGAACAGGGAACAGGTGACAGGTTACAGGTTACAGGTTACAGGTTACAGGGAAGAGGTGACAGGTTACAGGTGACAGGTGCTACGCCACGGGGACAGGTGACAGGTGCTACGCCAAGGGGACAGGTGACAGGGAAGAGGTGACAGGGAAGAGGGAAGAGGGAAGAGGTTTTGGGCAACTTTACTTTTCGTTACTTATGTCGGTTTTTTTTCCGTTCACCTACTTAGTGGTAAAGAGAAAACAATATATTAACGTTGTTTTAAATAATTGAGAACACCACGAGCTATGCCCTCAGCCATGCGAGATTGATAGTCTGATGATCCTAAACGGGGATTATCTGCTCGACCAGTCATATAACCTGTTTCCACCAAAATAGCAGGCATAGAATTTTTTCTCAGCACATAAAACCTAGCCTTACGAGTGCCGCGATTATTCAAGGTACTGATATTTTGGAGAATAGTTTGACGAACAGTTTCTGCCAAAGCATAACCACTGTCATAATAGTAGACTTCTAAGCCATTGACATCAGGGCGATTGTCCACGGAATTAGCGTGAATACTAACGAACACAGTAGCATTGACACGCTTGGCTATATCTACCCTTCCCTGGAGTTCCACAAAAAAGTCAGCATCTCTAGTTAGTACCACCTGCACACCATTTTGCTCTAAGATTCTAGCCAATTTTGTGCTAATAGGTAAAACAACATCCTTTTCCAGTAACCCACCGAGTCCAGGAGCGCCAGAATCCTTACCACCATGTCCCGGATCAATAACTACTAAAATCTTCCCTTTCGGGACTGGTAGAGGTGGCTGGTCAACAGGTGTTTTCACTGTTGGGGACGACTCCGTGAGCAAATCTGGGGGATCTATAGGAGCAACAGGAGGTGTAATCTCAGGAACTTGAGGGCGGAGAGTAGTTTGTAATGGTAGTGCTAATACACTAGAGGGGACTTGATTCAGTACGCCAAAGCTAACACCAGCAGCAGGTTGAACAAGAACAACTACAGTATTGGTAGCTTGGGATTGAAAACGGACTTTGAGAATAGGGCTATTGGGATTAAAAGTAGGACTTTGAACCTGATTAGCTAACTTAGCATTAGGAATAGTAATCCGAAATAGACCTGAGCTTCTATCCCAGTTACTAGTAGCAGATATAGCTTGGTCGGCTCGAATTAGTAATTGTCTACCAGCACCTATTTCTACAGATTGAATCGTCGCCAGGGAGTCACTAAGCGATGGTGTAGAGGATTGATAGTTATTAGATAACTTAGGAATACGATCTGGTATAACGATAAAACCGCTATTACCACTAGCCATTGCTCGCCAATTGCGACTAGTGTTATCTAAGTGCAAAGTCATGCGAACAACGGACGGACTACTTGGTAATTGGCTAAATTGGATGCGCCGGACACCATAGCGGTTAATCAATAGGTCACGCTGTCCCATATTTGGCGATAAAACCGCACCCAGGATATCAATATTAACAAAGCGATTATCAAGACTGGGATTGACTTGTAATTGGGTATTACCGGACAACCAGGGGGAGTTTGCCCCTACGTTTACAAAAAAACCATCTCCTGTGACTTGTAATCTCTCAATTTGAGTGACCTGTTTAGACGAGGTAATGGGGTTTTTTGTGACTACGTTGTAAATACTGTTGTCAGAGGGTGTACCTTGAGATGATCGATCTAAGGGTGGAGTTGTTGATGGTTCTCTATTTTGTCCAGATATAACTTCTGGATTCGGTAATTCTACTATCCAGCGGCTACCACTTATGGGAACAAATTTGATTAGTCCAGAGTTGAAGGTGTAACCAGGGGCTAGTTCTACAACTAATCGTGTTGTTTGTGCGTCAAATTGGCCAATGCGGATAGCGCGAATTTGGCTACCAATTTGTTGTATTAATTGCGGACGACCAAATTCCGTACCTGGTAAGTCAATTACTAAGCGCGTCGGGTCAAAAATCAGTTGGGCTTGGGGTTGGACAGCACTAGATGTATTAAATTCTAGCCGATTTTGATTAGGATCAAACCGCCAAGATTCTAATTTTCCAGCCAAAGCAGGCGAAGATAGCATGAAAACCGTGCCAAAAGTGCTAGGTATTAACCAATGTAGTTTCACAATCCTTTCTCCTGATTTGCATTCATCATCATTTGTCAATATCTCAATTTAGAGGCTAATCTTCACACTATCACCGCTTTAACTTTGACTTCGCTCAAGTTCAAGATTGTGGCGTTGCCATAATACACGGCTAATGGCGTATTATTGTAGCATATAATTTTAGTTTTAGGATGTTTTGAGTAAATTTATTTTTCTGGCAATTTTTCTGGCATTGGTGATCATGTTTGGTGGTGAGTGTTATACATTACTATTTATCTGGATCTTAAATACTGAAGAATCCCTTGGGCGATCGCATCTGCCATTTTATTTTGATAAGCTGGACTATTGAGATTGGCAACATCTTGTCTACCAGTTACGAAGCCAGTTTCTACTAAAATTGACGGCATGGAGTTTTTGCGAAGCACATAAAACCTGGCTTTGCGTACATTCCTGTCTCTAATGTTGAGATTTTGCAGAATTTTATTATGGACAATGCGAGCTAATGTTAAACCATTATCATAATAATAGGTTTCTAAACCGTTGACTTCTGGACGATTCGCACCTGCTGAATTAGCGTGAATACTCACAAATACATCAGCTTTAGCCCGTTGGGCTATGGTTATTCTTCCTGGTAATGTAACAAAGTAATCAGAATCTCTAGTCATAATCACCTGAATACCGTTTCGTTCCAAAACTTCAGCAATCCTTTTCCCAATAGGTAAAATAACATTCTTTTCCTGTACTCCCCCGATACCAACCGCACCTGAATCTTTACCACCATGTCCGGGGTCAATGACAACTACTAATTTTCCTTTGGGAACTCTGGGTTGAGGTCTGATTTCTGGCTGTTGTGGATTTAGGTCAGGTATTTCTTGCTTTGGTGGTGATAAAGGTGGTAAGATTAAAGGTGGTCTCATTAAACGAGATCCTTGTAGTTTTAAAGCCAACAGGTTGTCTCCGGCTGGATTAATTGGTCCAAGGCTAATACCTGACGCAGGTTGAATAAAAATAACTACTGTATTTGGCGGCTGAGGTTGAAGACGGAGTTTGAGGATAGGACTATTAGTTTCAAAGGTGGGACTTTTGATATCCGGCGCTAACTTAGCGTTGGGAATAGTAATACGAAATAAACCAGTGCTTCTATCCCAACCAGTTGTCGCAGATACAGTTTGATCGGATCTAATCAGTAATTGTGTGCCATTATTCACAATTGCTACAGACTCAATGGTTGCAGTCGAGCCGTTACTATCGTTATTATTTATACTTGGCGGCGGATTCTCATTTTCGGGTAAACTCACAACTCCCCTGCTAGGAAGCAGAACTAAACCGCTGCTACTGGAAGTTACTCGCCAGTCAGGGCTATTTTCCTCTACCCTCAAGGTCATACGCACAGATTTTGGTGTTGTTCGCAATTGAGTAAATTCAATGCGGGAAACACCGTATTTATTAACTGCTAAATTTCCCGGAGTTAAGTTTGGTGATAAGGTTGTATCCAGGATATCAACAAATATAGTAGTTTTATCACGGCTTCTGATGGTTCTCGTTTGGGGACTACCGCCATTAGTGCGAACAAAAAAGCCGTCACCAGTAATTTGTAAATTCTCCAACTGAGTTTTTCCCCCACTACTACTCGCTATTGGTGAAAATTCAGGTTCAGGTTGGGGGGCGATATTAGCTAGATTGTAATTATTATTAGTAGTATTTTCAGGATTTTCAGGATTTTCCCCCTGGGGTGATAGAGACTCCCTTTCTAATTTTGGTAATTGTACAGTCCAACGATTGGCACGTTTAGGGACAAATTTTACCTGGTTAGGGTCTAGGGTATAACCAGGACTCAATTCTAAAACTATCCGTGTTGTTTGTTCGTCAAACTGGCCAATACGAATTTCCCGCACTCCTCTACCAGGTTGGGTTAACTGAGAAGGTCCCAATTTCACACCCGGTAAATCAATTACTAAGCGAGTAGGACTAAAAATTAGTTGTGCTTGTGGTTGGACACCACCACTTGTATTAATTTCTAACAGGTTTCGATTGGGGTCAAATCGCCAAGATTCCAGGGTTGTGGCTAAACTCGGCGACGATAGCATGAGTATACTTCCAAAAGTACCGGGTAGCAACCACTCTAATTTCACAGTTCTTTTCTCCTGATTTATATTTATTGAATTAGTGAATATCAAATTAAGTAGGTGGGCGTTAAAAATTGTCGTTGGGGCAAGGGAATAGGTTACAGGGAACAGGGAACAGGGAACAGGGAACAGGGAACAGGGAACAGGTTACAGGTTACAGGTTACAGGTTACAGGTTACAGGTTACAGGGAACAGGTTACAGGTGACAGGGAACAGGGAACAGGGAACAGGGAACAGGTTACAGGTGACAGGTTACAGGTGACAGGTTACAGGTGACAGGTTACAGGTGACAGGTTACAGGTGACAGGGAACAGGGAACAGGGAACAGGGAATAGGTGACAGGGAATAGGTGACAGGTTACAGGTGACAGGGAATAGGTGACAGGGAATAGGTGACAGGTTACAGGTGACAGGGAATAGGTGACAGGGAATAGGTGACAGGTGACAGGTTACAGGTTACAGGTTACAGGGAATAGGTGACAGGTTACAGGTGACAGGAAGAGAGTTTTGAGTGATTTTACTTTTCTTCACATACCTTTAAATTTTTATGTTCATCTACTTAATATCTTTAAATATCCCAGAAATTTGATAATTTATGACACTATTTCCATTATTTTCCTACACTTGAGGGCAAGAATTTTATGAAAAACTATCAGCGATTAAATACTTAAACAAGCTTACTCATACCCTGGACTAAGGAAAAATTCAGGGTTTTGTCTGTATAGCCCACCTGTTCTAGTCGCCAATGTCAATAAAAAATACCCACCACTGTCAATTGCTGACATAAAAAAGGCGGGTTATTCTCCCTACTAAAAAATCTACAATTTATAACACTTAAACCAAGAAAAAATAGAACCATAAAACATGATCATGTCTACTGAATAATAGGAAACAAGGAAAAATTTATCAAAACAAAGGGGAAATTCAATTAACCTTTCTATTCATTTTTTAGGTGAGATGATCACAATACTAAAACAGACGGATCTCTCATGAGATAAGTTTCCTGCATTCTCCTTACTTAGTCAACTTACAAGGCACAACAGATATAGAAAAACTAAATAGCTCGATTATAGCATTAATTCACCAATTATTGACATCATTAAAGAACAAGTTGGGGATTTGAGACTTTTGTTAATTCAACCCCCTAAATACTTGCTTTTTAAATATAGGAATTTGCCTTCATTCCTGCTATAATGGTTCTCCAGATTTACTGTCTAAATTGGCTGTAGTGTTTGATTCTGGAAATACGATTCTTAACAGGGGAGGAGCGATAAATGTGGTAATAATTACCATCATAATAATTGCCGCCCCTAGTGGTTTGGAAAGGACACCACTAGCAGCACCTACACCAGCAAATACTAAACCTACCTCACCCCTGGGAATCATCCCTACACCAATGGCCAAGCGATTAATTCCCGGTTGACCAAATACTGTTAGGCCTGTCACCACTTTACCAATAATGGCGACGGTAATCAGGAAAGTTGCCATGATTAAGGCTTCTTGATTTGTGGGAATGGCTGGGTTTAAGACTCCTAAATCAGTTTTCGCTCCCACAGTGACAAAGAAAACTGGAACTAGCATATCCGCAATGGGGATAACTTGCTTTTGTAATTCCTTGCGTTTGTCCGTTTCTTCGAGAACTAAACCAGCCGCAAAAGCTCCCAGAATTGCCTCTAAATGGATGACAGAGGCTAGGTAAGACATGATTATGGCAAAAATGAAGGCCGGGATGACTAATTCCCCTCTAGTTTTAAGTTGATCTGCGATCGCCACAAAGGATTTATTAAATACATTACCAAAAACCACCGCCCCAATCAAAAAAGCACTGGCGCTAATAATTAAATAAACCACATTACCGACATCAACTGCCCCATCTTTAGCTAAACTAGCAACTACAGCCAGGACGATAATTCCCAAAACATCATCAATAACCGCAGCACCCAGAATAATTTGTCCTTCTTTAGAATTTAAGCGACCTATTTCCGAAAGCACTTTGGACGTAATTCCAATACTAGTTGCAGTTAAGGCCGCACCAGCGAAAATAGCAGGTATAGCACTAACACCAAATATTGTCATTAACCCCACAGTTCCCGCAGCAAAGGGAACTATCACCCCCACGGTAGCCACAAGAAAAGCCTGAATACCCACGGCCATGAGGTCCTTGAGATTAGACTCTAAACCAATTTCAAACAAGAGGATAATCACACCCAATTCTGATAAAACCGAAATCACCTCAGACTGGGCTGCAAATACCTGTGGTGTCGCTTCTGGGCTTAACCCAGCGGTGATTTGCAAAAAGGACATAATCAAAGAATTAGCCGCGTCTGTACCACCTTCAGGGAATATCAACAAATGGAGTACAGAGACACCGATAACCACACCCCCGACAAGTTCACCTAAAACCGCCGGTAAACCGATTTTGTTGGATAATTCCCCCCCCACCTTGCTGGCAAAGTAAATTACGACTAAACTCAATAGTACGGCCGCTAATACCATGGAACTATCTGCTGTTTCTGTGGCTGTAGCCAATAAGGGAACGTTAAAGTTGATTTCCATGAAAAACTGTATTGGTTATACAAAGATCCTTTTTTTATTTTTACCTGTTTTTGGTGGTAATTTGTGCAGTTAACTTGATCTGATCTGCTTTTGGTCAGGAGTCAGAAGGTTTTATCTCCCACAGAGACGCAGAGGCTCAAAGAGTAAGTCCTGAAATAGTAGGGTGTGTTAGCAAAGCGTAACGCACCTTAATCTATAAGATTATTATTATACAGCCTATTTTAGGTTTATGAGGTACACCCCTTACTTGGGGGGGTGGAGTATTTTTGTACCTCACAAAGTTGAACTCTACTGTAAATTTGGTGCGTTACGTCGCGGATTTTATTTAATAGTTGATTTCATCATCTTTTAGCGCTTCTAACGCACCCTACATACTAATTTGCTATTTCTGGTCCAATAATTTTAATTCCCTGTTTTTCTTTTTCTCCTAATTCTAAATTTAATAGTAGCAGTCTTTCTAAAATATCATCTTCTGGGTTGAATTGATAAGCTGACATTACCAGTTTATCCAGTTGTTGATGTAGTTTATAAAGTTGACTGCTCGGTTCGGTGAAAAATTTATTATATAATGTAGTGATTCCCCATTGTTTTGTTTCCATTTGTTGAGTACGATATTTATGTAGTTCTTCTGTTTTAGTGCGAATTTGTTGGACTAGGTTGATATCTACTATTTGCGGAAAGGGGAAGGTTTCAAAACAAGTGTTGTGAGTGTAACGAGTTCTATCTTCTAAAGTCGAACTTTGCGCTTTTACCCAAA
>LJOT01000642.1 GCA_001672075.1 Anabaena sp. CRKS33 | reverse complement strand
ATAGCTATTGCTATTCAATTTTATGAAAACTATCACAATAAACAATGAATTAAAAACAATTCTCAGCCAAATCGAATTTCAACTAAAAAAACACTACGGACAAAAACTCTTTCAACTTGTTTTATTTGGTTCCCAAGCCAGGGAAGATGCTCGTCCCGACTCTGATATTGATATTCTTATCGTCCTCAATGAAACCGTCAACCCTGGCGAGGAAATAAAACAAACAGGGAAGATGATTGCAGACCTATCTTTAGAAAATGATGTAGTAATTAGTCGTTTATTTATGGATAAAGAACAATTTATAAATGGGTCTGAACCTCTACTCAGAAATATTCGTAAAGAAGGCATTACTTTATGAAACCAGAACAATTAGAATTGTTGCTCAAAGCACGTCAAAGTATTTTAGCTGCTCAATTATTACTTAATAACTCTTTCGCCGAATATTCTGTATCTCGCTCTTATTATGCTATGTTTTACATTACTCAAGCCTTTTTAGAATAAAAGGAATTGTCGTTCTATTTTTGCGGCGGTTTCTGGGGTGATTTGGAACAGATTTTGATAGGGGTTAACGGTTTTTTCTGGGTCATCAATGGCTGCGATCGCGGCTTCAAGTTTTTGGTCTAACCATTGCAGGAGGGGGATAAGATAAGGAAACCCGATGAAGTTAGCGCAATTGGTGAAGATATTTGGAAAGTTTATGTTGGAAATGTATAACAAAAGCAAGAACCAATAAAGTAACTGGTTGTGGGTTTTCCCGCTTAGGAATCACGAAAAAATAAGTTTCTTATTGCCGCGATAGTGATCATTGATCCTGTAGGGTGCGTTAACGAAGTGTAACGCACCGTAGAGATGGGATATTTCGGTGTGTTACGCTGACGCTATCACCCACAAGGAGATAGTGCGATC
>LJOT01000365.1 GCA_001672075.1 Anabaena sp. CRKS33 | reverse complement strand
AGACCAATTATTTAAACATCGTCGAGGGAAAACAACAATTTTAATTACTCACAGACCTAAAGTAATTAATCGGGCTGACTGGATTGTTTTGATAGATCAAGGTAGGTTGAAATTAGCAGGTTCTTTAGAGGATTTACGCACTAAACCCGGAGATCATTTAGATTTTCTAATTCCTTAATTTCCCTTGTAGTTACCCCCCTTAGTCCCCCCTTGTAAAGGGGGGAAACCGATTTCCAGTTTCCAGTCCTCTCTCTTTAGCAAGGAGAGGGTTAAGGAGGGGTAAAACCATCTGCTATTTGTGATAGGAATCCTATATATTATTCATCATTTAGATAATCATGCTTTACACTCATGATCAAGAATTTAATTCTGTAATTGGAAATGATAATTCACTTCCTCCCATAAGTATTTGGACATCTTTAGCAGGTGTATTTCTATTTGGGACTGTTATGACTAGCATTTATTTATCTTCATGGATGAAATATAATGTTACTGTCAAAGCTAATGCTATTGTTCGTCCCATAGGTGAAACTCGTGTGGTGCAATCAAAGGTAGAAGGGACTATTAAAACTATCTTAGTCAAAGAAAATCAAATTGTTAAACAAGGAGAAGTAATAGCCATTTTAGATACTGAACAACTGCTGATTAAAAAAAGTCAATTAGAAGAAAATATCAACCAAAATAAATTACAAATTTTACAAATTTATGCTCAAAACCGGACTTTAAATAATCAAATAATGGCTGAAAAAAGAGTGATACAAAGGGTTGTTACTTCCGCTAAAGAAGATTTGTTAAAAAATCAAAGGGAATATGAAGAGCGAAAAGTTAATACTCAAGGTGAATTAATAACAGCCCAGCTAAATATTCAGAAACAATTAGTAGAATTACAAAAAGCTGAAGCTGACTTAGAATTTGCAAAAGTGGATCGTGATCGCTATCAACAATTAGCAGAAATGGGGGTAATTAGTAACCGAGAATTTGAGCAAAAACAGCTAGTTGTTAAACAAACAACCTTAACACTAGAAACTGTAAAAAAAGCTGTTGATATCGCTAATATAAAACTGAAATTAAATAAAGCTGCAATTAATCCAACTACAGCAATGATGAATATGGCACAAGAACGTATTGCTCAAGAAATTGCTAAAGGTGAAGCAAATATAGCTGTTTTAAATAAAGAAAGGGTAGGCTTGATTCAGCGGTTGGTTGAAATACAAACTCAAATAAAACAATTACAAAAAGAACTTCAACAACTAGAAAAGCAGCAAAAAAATAGCACTATTGTTGCTACTAGCAATGGGATTATTTTGAAACTAAATTTAAGAAATTCTGGACAAGTTGTTCGCAGTGGTGAATCTATTGCTGAGATTGTACCTGATGATCGTAACTCTCTAGTAATTAAAGCTCTTATTCCTAGCGCGGAAATTAATAAAATTGCTGTTGGTCAAAAAGCACAACTTCGTGTTGATGCTTGTCCATATCCTGATTATGGAACTGCTAAGGGCGTTGTTAAAACGATTTCTCCTGATGCAATTATACCTCAAAGCAAAGACACAAATACTGTAATTTCTCCTGGTGCTAACTACTTTGAAGCTACAATTAAACCGGAAAAAATTTCATTTGGAAATAATAATCTTCAGTGTTTTCTTCAGTCGGGGATGAATGGTACAGCCGATATTATTTCTAGGGAAGAAACAGTATTGCAATTTATGTTAAGAAAAGCCAGATTGATTGCTGATTTGTGATTAGCTAACCAAAAAGTTATGAAGTACCAAAAATACCCAATTCTAAACTTTTTGCCCCTTTTACAGGGGGAAATAAGGGTGGTAATTTCTAATTTAACTAAGTCATAATCATGATCAAGTTTATGACATCTGAGCCAAGAATTAAGCAAGCATTACAGTGGTGGTTTTATAGGCAATTCTGGAAACTATTTCTAGAATCTGAAAAAGTCCGTGATGATTTATTACAAGAATCTTTTACAATCCGACGTAATTTAGATTTATTAGTTATGGATCAACTAAGTTTATCAGTGACGGAAATTCAGCCCTATATCAACAAAATTGATAACTTTCATCATTCTTTAGTACAATTGAGCGATCGCTTATGTCCGATATCTATTCAAGATAGTTTACCCTTATGTATTGAGTGTTTACTAGAACCTTGGATTAACTCCTATCCCCATCTATATTTTCAGGTGAATATGCCAATTTCCTGGAGAATTGAAGAACCTGAATGTAGTTGGATAATTTTAAGGGTTTTAGAAGAATTACTCAGAATAACGTTACCAGAAACCGAAATTTTACTCCCAATTTATATTCATGTAACTCTCAAGCAAATAGGAAGTATAGCACTATTAGCTGTAAAAATTTCCTATCCTGATCTGTCTACTTTTATTTTTTATTCCCATTTACCAGAATTAGAATATATTTACGATATCTTTAAATTACTAATATCGGGTAAATGCTTCTACTTTCACAAGAATTTGATCTCAAATTGGCACTTTTATTGGTGACTAATTTAGCATCAATAATTGTCATTTTCCAAAATAAAAAGCCGCTCATACTAGAGGAAATAGTTTTTGTAGTTACTGAACCTTTTTCTTATATATTTTGTTTTTAAATTCATCATTTATGATATTTAATTATTTTATAGTAAGTATTTTCTCTGAAAAAAATTTTTTTATATACAAGAAAATATTTAGGACATCAATCGCAGTTCTAGTGATGGTTTTATGTGGTTTGCATTTCTTAATGTAGTTAAATTTATTGATCACAATTTAATTAGTTAATAGGTTGTATAGCACAACATATTATGTCTGTCAAAACCGTGATTGAGAGTAATTTATTGTTAAATAGAGATGGTTTTTATGGTAATAAATATAACTGTTAATCTTAGCATTTTTTAAGAGTTTTTGGTAGGGTGGGGGGTAATACCCCCCATAGTAAATTATTTATAGGTAATAGAATCTAGTAAAAAGCAATTGATGGTAGTAGATAGGAATCTAAATTTATCAAATGTGTAAATATGGAGACAATGATTAGATATGAAACAAGTTTTATCAGAAAAATCAACTTTAAAATTTATGGTCATTGATGATCACGAATCAGTTTTAAATGGAACAGTTGAAATACTACGAAAAAACTATCCTAGTGCTGAACTTAATATTGCTACAAATGCTAGTCATGCGTTAGAGGAAATTGCTATCTGTCAACCTGATTTGCTAGTTATGGATCTTTCCATACCTGAAAAATTAGAAATGACAGCGCGAGTTGATATAGGTATTCAATTTCTGAAAATTTTGATGGAAAATTATTCTCACCTAAATCTTGTTGTTCAAAGCGCTCACGT
>LJOT01000641.1 GCA_001672075.1 Anabaena sp. CRKS33 | reverse complement strand
TAGATCCGGGTTTTACGTGAAGTTGCTCATTCCCTACCCCATACAATAAAAACCTACACTACCAGGTGCAAAGGAAAAAAATATGTTCAACAACCCTTTTCTCCGTCAAACCGCAACAACAATTGTTTTTATTGATGCCTCCCTTTCCGACTATCAGACCCTCCAAGCAGGAATTATCGAGGGCGTAAAATCAGTTATTATTTCCCCAGAGCAAGACGGAATTGAGCAAATTAGCCAAATTTTACAACAATATCCCCACATCACCACCATTCACATCCTTTCCCACGGTGCGCCGGGATGCTTATATTTAGGTAATAGTCAATTAAACTTAACCAATATTCATAATTACACTCAACAATTACAACAATGGCAACGTCAGAACATTTTACTATATGGTTGTAACGTCGCGGCAGGAGACGCTGGAGCAGAATTTATTCACAAATTACATCAAATCACCAAAGCAACCATTAGCGCCTCCACAACGAAAACCGGCAATGCAGCATTAGGGGGAAATTGGCAATTAGAGGTGAATATTCCCGTTACAGATGTAGAGACGTTCCATGGAACGTCTCTACCTTATTTGTCGGAGATTGTTTTTCGTGCAGACACCCTCAACACCTACCAGGGAGTATTTGCTCCTACATTAGTGGGCAATTATAATACATCTGGCTTGGCTTTTGGTGTGCAAGTAGTCGGTAACTATGCTTACGTAGCTGATTATGAATCAGGACTACAAATAATAGACATCAGCAACCCCACTACCCCCACCCTCAAGGGCAATTATGATACATCTGGCTATGCTCAAAGTGTGCAAGTAGTCGGTAACTACGCTTATGTTGCTGATCGTGATTCAGGACTACAAATAATAGACATCAGCAACCCCACTAACCCCACCCTCAAGGGCAATTATGATAC
>LJOT01000364.1 GCA_001672075.1 Anabaena sp. CRKS33 | reverse complement strand
GAGGAAATCCACCAACCTTTAAGATTGGTAAAAATAAAACTACTCTCTCTCACGATTAAGCTGCGCTTAATATCCCTTGGAGGGTGTTTAATTTTTACCTGCCTTACATCCCCACCCTGTAGAGGGATGGGGTATTACGGCGTTTTCTGATAAAGTGAACATAAATACTCTAGTATTGAGTTTAATACAACATTAATCGCCATCAATTTTTTTTCAAAATCAAATCTGGCCAGATTTGATGTAAAAATATTCCTACTGAAAGAAACTGCTCTCATAAAAATTATGACTATGTATCCTCATTTCCAACGCGCATTCGCCCATCCTGTGTTAAAAGTAATTAGCGGTTTGAATAACTTCAATGCTGCTAGTGTCGCTGCGACTGTTAAAGCCGCTGATTTGGGTGGTGCTACTTTTGTAGATATTGCTGCTGATGTAGATTTGGTAAAATTGGCTAAAAGCTTGACTAAATTACCTATTTGTGTATCTGCTGTTGAACCGGAAAAATTTGTAACTGCTGTGGCCGCTGGTGCTGATCTGATTGAAATTGGTAATTTCGATGCTTTCTATGCTCAAGGGCGCAGATTTGAAGCAGAGGAGGTTTTAGCCCTAACTCACCAAACCCGTGCCTTACTGCCCGAAATTACCCTGTCTGTAACCGTTCCCCATATCCTCACCCTAGATCAACAAGTACAACTAGCGGAAGATTTGGTGAAAGCCGGCGCTGATATTATTCAAACTGAGGGAGGTACTAGCAGTCACCCTATTCACCCCGGTATTTTGGGATTAATAGAAAAGGCTGCTCCTACCTTGGCCGCAGCTTATGAAATTTCCCGTGCGGTTTCTGTCCCTGTACTATGTGCTTCGGGTATTTCTAATGTTACCGCACCAATGGCGATCGCAGCTGGTGCGGCTGGTGTTGGTGTCGGTTCAGCTATTAACCAACTCAATAGCGAAATAGCGATGATTGCCGCTGTCCGTAGTTTAGTAGAATCTTTAGCAACTGCAAATACCCGAACATTTGCGTAATAAAGTAGGAGTCAGGAGAAAAGGGAAATTTCTCCCCTACTCCCATGTTCCTCGATAATTCAAGACAAACAATATTTTAAGGTATCAATGACTTTATCTTGTTGTTCTTGGTCTAATTCGGGGAACATGGGTAAAGATAAAACTTCATGACAAGCTTGTTCTGATACTGGCAATTGTCCGGGCTGATAACCTAGATTTTTATACACTGGCTGCAAATGTATGGGTAAGGGATAGTAAATCATAGAATTAACACCCTGTTCCTGCATTTGATTTTTTACCCAATCTCGATATTTACCACTTATACCATTGCGTCCTTCCCCAGACACACGGATGGTATATTGATTCCAAACACCAACCCCTCCAGGAGATTCTTGGGGGACTGTGATACCAGAAACTAGACTCAGGTGTTGATAATAATAATCAGCAATTTGCTTGCGTCTGTGATTCCAAATATCGAGATAGCGCAGTTTGATTTGCAGAATTACCGCTTGGATAGCATCTAAACGACTATTAACACCAATTTCCTCATGAATATATCTTACTTTACTCCCATGTTCCCGCAAAATTCGTAATTGAGTAGCGATCGCTGGATCATTTGTGATTATTGCCCCACCATCGCCACAACCGCCCAGATTTTTAGTAGGGTAGAAACTGAAGCAACCAACATGGCCAATACTACCAACTTTTTGATTTTCCCAACTTGCACCGGTAGCTTGAGCGCAATCTTCAATTACTGCTAAATTATAAGATCGAGCAATTGCCATTAATCCTGTCATTTCCACTGGCAAACCAAACAAATGTACTGGTATAATCCCTTTAGTTTTTGGTGTAATTGCTGCTTTTAGTTTCTCTACATCTAAATTAAACGTAGTGGCATCAATATCTACAAATACTGGTATTGCTCCCACAGCACTGATAACTTCTGTAGTAGCAAAAAAAGTAAATGGTGTAGTAATAACTTCATCACCCGCACCAATTCCTAAAGCCCGTAATGCTAAAAATAACGCATCAGTACCAGAGTTACAAGCTACGCATTCACTGACACCATGATAAGCTGCAAACTGTTGTTCAAAATCTGTCACCGCTGGACCACCAATATAACGGCCAGAAGCCAGAACCCCTAATACAGCAGCGCTTAACTCAGTTTCAATGGTGGCATATTGTTGTTTAATATCAAAGGCAGGAATGGAATTTACACTTTTAATCATGAGTTTTTATTTTATTTGCGGACTTTGTTTGTGTATGCGATTTTTCATCGCTAGGACTGGGTACAAGATATAAGTTTGTCAAGTTTTCATTTGTTAAGAGGTACAGAAACTATGCCAGAGCTAATTAAACTGGATATGGTAGATTTGGCTTTAGCTATGGGCTTAATGGCCATTGCCATTGGTATATCGTCCTGGGAACAATTAGGACTAGAATTAAATTTAGGTGTGGCTACTGGTAGAACTATCCTCCAACTGCTTGTACTGGGTTACATTTTTGACTTTATTTTCGCCATAAATAATGTTTGGGCAATAGTAGGGATTTTAGCAATAATTCTGACCATTACTGCAATTATTACTCGTAATCGCATCAGCCGAAAAATTCCCCACCTTTTACCTTTGGTTTGGATAGCAATTTTTGTGAGTACGGCGTTAACATTGCTTTACACCAACTTTTTAATTATTCAACCAGATAAATGGTATGAACCGCGCTATTTGATTCCTTTAGCTGGGATATTGTTAGGTAATGCTATGAATGCTGCTGTAGTAGCGGGGGAACGTTTGGTTACTACCATCAATCAATTTCCTACAGAAATAGAAACTCATTTAAGCTTAGGTGCAACTCCCGAACAGGCTATTAAACCCTACCGTAAAGAAGCTATTCGTGCCGCATTTATGCCGACTTTAAACCAAATGATGTTGATTGGTATGGTGACAATACCAACCTTTACCAATGGACAATTATTAGCCGGTGTCACACCCCTAGAGGCTGTATCCTACGAAATTTTAATTATTTTCATGGTAGCTTTGACAAATTTACTAACAACCATTTTAATTACTAAAGGCCTATGTCAGCAATTTTTTAATTCAGCAATGCAGTTAGTTAGGTAATTGTTAGATCTGAACCTGCGGGTGACATAATTGATATTTCTCCAAATTTATTTCTCTCAATGGGTAAATCACGGTTTAATTGACAGAATTGAAAGAATTGATCATCTGTCATTTGCAACATTAAAGGAGATGAAAGCATAATTATTTACCATTATTTTGTTGATTATTTTCTTTACCAAATTTTACCCATATTCAAAACAAATCCCGGTAAAACAGGATCACAATTCACAGTATCAGGATTTTCTAAAT
>LJOT01000640.1 GCA_001672075.1 Anabaena sp. CRKS33 | reverse complement strand
AACTTGTTCTGGTACTCCCACAAATTTGTCACCTTTTTTATTGATGACTACTGCACCCTTGGTATATTTAGGATGTCCTGCGTCTACTATTTGACTACCTCCATTTTCTGTATATTGGGTAATCAGGTTGTTTAATTTAGGTGATTTCATTAGGTGCAGTGCTACCAATTCTTCCCCATATTCTGCAAGTTGACAGAATAATTCATTGTTACTGGTCAGGGGAACACGGGGGAAGTCTATTTTCAGAAATTCAGCGTAGCGGCTGCGGTAGGTGGGGGAGTGGAAGATGGCGTATATGTAGTAAAATATGGTTTCGGGTATGGGGATATAGCCAAGGTTTATTTCTATTTTTTTTAGGAAGTCTTCTGAGAAGTTGGGGCGTTTTTCTTGCTGGAGTTCTTGGGGTTTACTTGTGTCGGGGTAAATGTAGAAAGGAAAAACAATACAAATTCCTTTATTACTTAATGTAACTCTACTTTCTGGAATACTATCAGTTATAAAAGTATGATTAAAAATTCCTTCTGCAACTTGTCTAACAGTAATTAATGCCAAATTATTGTGATGAATAATGTTCTTCATTACTTCAGGACGAGGCATACAAATAAAGCCTCGACTCTTCCCTGTATAATAAGTGAATTTTTTATCAAATGGTCTATATAGAATAGGTGATATTTTATCTTTATTAAGATTACTATTTTTAATATCTTCTTGAGCAAAATCAACTTTCCAATCTCTTGAGTCTTCACCTAAATTATATTTTTCTCTAGCTTCTTCAATATCTAAAGCAGCAAAATCATTAACAATATTCCAAACTTCTTCAGGACTATCTTGAATCGTTAATTTATCCCTAGCTGTCACAATACCTACAGAATTTACAGGCATAATATCAGTTATTTTAAAATACTGCTCATATTCTGC
>LJOT01000639.1 GCA_001672075.1 Anabaena sp. CRKS33 | reverse complement strand
AAATGATGTTTGTTCTCCTATATAAGATTGTAAAATCCAAAGTCCCTCTTCATTGCGTCTAAAACATTCAACTCTAGGTTTTTTCGTATTAATTAAAACGTATTCTTGCAAAGTTTCCAACATTTGATAATCAGCAAATTTATCACCTCTATCAAATCCTTCAGTAGAATTAGATAAAACCTCAATTATTAAACAAGGAAATCTTTTATAACCTGGAGTTTCTTGATCTCGTGAATCACAAGTTACCATCACATCAGGATAGTAAAATCTATTTAAGGATTCTATTCTGGCTTTCATATCAGCAATATATACCCGACAACCATAACCTCGAAGGTGATTACGAAGTAAAGAGGCGATATTTAAAGCTAAAGTAACATGAGAATCAAATGCGCTGGCCATTGCATAAATATATCCATCAATATATTCATGTTTAACTGTGCTGTTTTCTTCCAGTGCTAAATATTCTTCTGGTGTGATGTAAAAATCGGGAGCAGCAATCATATTTTATCACCTCGATATTCTCACTTTTGTTGTGGGAATGGTACAAAACACTATATTATCATAAATTAAATTGTCAGTAGGTTAACACAATAAAACCAAAATCTAAAAAAAATGTAAAGTAGCATCAAAGATGATCTCCGTTTACGAAAAGATCATTCAAAGTTATAATTTATAGAACATTCCAGGTAATGAAACACAGGAGATAGTCATCATGTATCAAAGTGAAGCACCTCCGCAGAAAACCATGCCCACCATGTATGATTTACCCAGTGAGGATCTTAATGAAGAATTAGACTCCACAATTCATCCCCGTCCACCCTGGGAAACCATGCCAACCATGTATGATTTACCTAGTGAAAATCCAGAGGAGCCAGGTTTGCCAGATGAATTTCATGACTTTCAACCTCAATTATTACGA
>LJOT01000638.1 GCA_001672075.1 Anabaena sp. CRKS33 | reverse complement strand
GGAACAGGGAACAGGGAACAGGGAACAGGGAATAGGTGACAGGGAATAGGTGACAGGGAATAGGGAATAGGGAACAGGGAACAGGGAACAGGGAACAGGGAACAGGGAATAGACAAGGAGGTAGAGTTATTACCAATTACCAATTACCAATTACCAATTACCAATTACCCATTACCAATTACCCATTACCCATTACCAATTACCCATTACCCATTACCCATTACCAATTACCCATTACCCATTACCCATTACCCATTAAATTGCGTCTGGGAATAATAACTTTAAATATTGTTCCCTTGTTTGGTTTGCTTTCTAGTGTAATTTCCCCTTGATGTTGTTCAACACATTTTTTGACTATTGCTAAACCTAAACCTGTACCGGAAATACTACCGACGTTAGAACCACGATAAAAAGAAGCAAATAAATTAACTTGATCTTCTTTAGGAATACCAATACCATAATCTTGAATTATAAAGATTATCTGTTTATCGGTAATATTCAAACTAAAATTAACTTGACTATTTCCAGGAGAATATTTCATAGCATTAGTGAGCAAATTTGTGAGAATTTGACGGATAATTTTTGGATCAAATTCCGTAAATAAAGTATCATCTAAAATTAACTGGCTGCTATTTAAAGAAAACTCTATTATATGACTGTAGCTAGTTCCTTGTATTTCTCTTATGAGACCACGACAAAAATCAATAATATCTAATATTTCTGGTTTAAATTCTATTTTCTCAGTTTCAACGCTATTGATCATCAGAACATCATCTAGTAGTTGAACAGTATATTTGATGGTTTTTTGGATTGTTTCTAAGTGTCCCTGTTTTTTTTCAGCGTTGAGACGATCGCCAAAAGTTTGTAAAATCCCTGTAGACGAGGAAATAATAGCTAATGGTGTGCGAAACTCATGGGAA
>LJOT01000363.1 GCA_001672075.1 Anabaena sp. CRKS33 | reverse complement strand
ACTTCTACCAGTTGCTAACCCTTCCACATTAGCCGAATTAAAATGAATACCTCCATAAATGCGACTAACTCCTGCTTCATTAGCTGCATTTGTAAAGTTACTAAAAGTACGATAAATTCCAGGAGTTCCTAAAGAATTAGTGGTAAAATTAACATTATTACCTAATAATCCTGTTAAGATAGTTTCTGCCGCACCGCTAAAGGTACTATGTCCAGAAATATACTCTGGGAATGGTGGAGTAGTTAATAAAGGTGTCCAAGTAGCATCAGCAATAGTATTAGCATTACCATCACTATCTGCATTTTGAATAGCGGTAATTGGTCGCCAGAAATTGTAAGTATATTTCGCATCCCACGCCGCAATTCCTGCATCAGCTAAGGAGATATTTAATAAGGCAAATACACGGGCATTATCTACTAAAGAATTACCCTTTTCTGCGGTGACATTTTGGGCGATTTGATTCCAATGTCCCGGAGGTGTAAATGTACCAGAACCATCAGCCCAGAATCTGGCAATTTGTGTTTGTTCAGCGGTGCGAGTGGTGCTATTTTTACTACCTAAATCTTTAACTTGATTAAATTCCGTGGTATAATCAGCACTGTTTAAAGCAGGTGTACCATCAGGACGGAATTGATCACCACTGGTTAACGCAAATGGTGTCACTTGTCCCCATTGGGGTAATAAAGCAGATGCAAAACCTGGGGACGTTGGTTGCCATTGTCCGGGGTTAGTTCCTGGTGTATAGGTAATAGTATTACTAGACCCATCTCCACTTCTGAAAGTTAAAATATCATCAGCTACAGTACGTCCAAATGTCACACCATTATCTTCTGCTGTACCATCGGTAATTTCTGCTAAGGAAGCGGTTAAAGCATTATCAAAATAGGATTTTTGTCCAGGATAGAGATTAATTAAAACCTGATGTGCTGCGCTTGCTGCTGCGGCTTCTGCTGATACAATTGTTGGTGCTGTACCTGTGAAGTGATAGTTTTTGTAAGTTCCAGTAATACTATTTATGGCATCAAAAACCGCAGTTTGGGTGATGGCCATATTGCGAGAAGCTACTGGTGGTGTTGTCTTATCTTCATAAATGGCATTTAATAAGATCCCATTCCAATCCAATACTACATCACTGTTATCTTGTGCAACTCGTTTGATAATTGTGGTAAAGGTGCTGGTATTTCCTGCTATATCTTGTGCATTAACAGTAAAGGAGTTATCCCCTAATATGAGAGGTACGTCAGTAAATGTAAATTTACCCGCATTATCAGCAGTAATTGATGTTCCGATTCCTTGTAATGTTACGGTGACGTTTGCTTCTGTTTGTCCGATCAGATTGACTTTATCAAAAGTTGTGTAAGAATCACCTATAGGAGCAGAATCAAACTTTGTATCCAGCATCGAACCTGGTATTTGTGGTGCCGTGATATCCAGGGTAAAGTCTAATTTCACTTCGCTAGAAACATTGCCAAACTTATCTTCTGCTTTGAGTGTTAGTTGATAAACACCATCTGGTAATTGTCCACCATTAATTTGAGTTAGTGTGGCTGTATCTAAAGTAAAATTACCATTTTGCAACTTAGCTAAAACATCTACAAAGTTGCCAGAATTTAACTTGGCTTGGAATTTTGTAATCTGACTGGTATCTACAATAGTTCCATTGATAGTAGAATCTGAAGTGATACCATCGGTGTTGATGCCTGTATCATTCTTAAGACTAGCAGTAATTAATGGTGCTGTTGTGTCTGGTGTTGATTGATTAATCACCACCACTTGCGTGGTTTCCGTGCTATTTCCTGCTAAGTCTATAGCTTTAATAATCAGGTTTTGTTGTCCTGTTACACCTGTTAAATTCAATTCAGCATCAAATGCACCTTGACCATTTACTGGTACATTAATTTCACTACCATTACCAAAACGATAACTTAATTTATCTATTGTTGAACCTGTACCATTTACAGTACCTTGCAGCCTTGCACCTTGACTTAATACTGCATTAGCTTGAGGATTGGTAATATTGATTTGTGGTAAGGCTGAATCAATGGTAAATTCTGTATTACTCGCATCACTCTGATTACCACTAATATCGGTGGCTGTGATTGTTAATTTTTTCAATCCGTCGGTAATTTGAGATGTGGTAATTTCCCAAAAACCATTAACAACTGTTGTTTGTCCTAATTGATTTTGTCCATCAAATAGTTCTATTAATGCACCATTTTCTCCTTTACCTGTAATAGTTGGTGTATTTTGATTTGTGACTGTATCACTATCATTTTTTAACCCTATTTCTGTGGGTATTCCTGGTTTAGTTGTATCTAAGGTAAATTTAACTAAAGATTCGGAAACATTACCAAATTTATCTTCACTGCGTAAGGTTAATTGATATTCTCCATCTGCTAGTTGATTACCTTTAATTGCTGCTAATTTATCTTTATTTAAGGTAAAGTTACCGTTGGCTTTTACTTCTGATAAAATATCAATGAAGTTACTACCGTCACTGAATTTAGCCTGTAATTTACCCAGATTGTCAGCATTATTGATAGAACCAGCAATTTCTGGATTATTCGTGATTCCATCTAAGTTACTAATTCCTGTATCTTGTGATAATTTGGCTGTTACATCTGTACTACTAGCAAACTTAATAATTTCTTGAGCTAAGGGAAGATTCCGCCAATCTTTACCACTAGCAAATAATCCTCCTATATCTGTTAATGTGCCGCTTGCACCTTTAATTTTAAAGATAATATCGTTGTAATCTGCATCTGTACCTTGGTCATTTCTAATATCTTCCCAACCAAAAGTACCTGGCACTAATTGTCCTATTTGTATGGCATTATTAGGATTAGCAGCCGTTATAGAAAATAAGGGACGTTGACTATTACCTGGGTTGGGATTATCAAATACTTGTTGAACAGTTCCTTGGGGAACTAACATGAATGCGACCTTATCTCCAGGGGTAAAACTGAAGGTTTTTAAACCAGAATAATTGCCATCATTTTTATTACTTTCTCCTAATTCTCCAACAAATTTTGCACCTTCGTTAATATCAATAATTACTGTATATCCTAATGTTGAATTACTTAAAGACCGACGAGCAGCCTCTTTGATATAATCTGCTGAACCTGGTGTTAAATTATCCATATTTTGAAGGCTGAAAATAGCCATTTCATTATGGTAACTACCGGAATCAGCTAAGAAGTCTATGGAGATTTTCCCTGTATTATCAACTATAAATACTCCAGGAGTATCCGCGTGTTCTACTGCGATATTTTGATCGTCAATATTTAAGGAAGTTATAGAAATGCTAATTGCCGAATATCAAGAAGATGGTAAACCTTTACCTGTAGTTAAATCTTTGGAACAATTAATGAAGGTGGCTTAATATT
>LJOT01000084.1 GCA_001672075.1 Anabaena sp. CRKS33 | reverse complement strand
GGCTTCTGGAAGGGGAAAAGTCCCTTGGTACTCAATGGGGTTTTGGGTAGCAATGACAAAGAATGGCTGCGGAACTGGACGGGAAACACCATCAATTGTGACTTGATGTTCTTCCATGACTTCCAGTAAAGCTGACTGAGTACGGGGTGTAGCGCGGTTGATTTCGTCAGCTAGTAGGACATTAGCAAATATCGGACCGGGGAGAAATGTAAATTCACCGCTTTTAGGATTCCAAATATTTGTACCAGTGATATCCGTCGGGAGTAAGTCAGGAGTACATTGTAACCGTTGAAACTTACCATCTACGGAACGAGCTAGAGACTTGGCCAAGAGGGTTTTACCGACTCCAGGGACATCTTCTAATAAAGCATGACCACCACCCAGTAAGGCTACTATGACTAAGCGGATAGCTTCATGTTTTCCAACGATAGTACGAGCTAAGTTTTGTGTTAAAGCGTCAATTTTTTCTCTCATGTAGTACCTGGGGGGGAAATGTAGAAGGTTTATTTCTGAGTTTTGACTATGTTTAATAGTTTAGCCTTTTCTACAGTATTCCCAGGTAACAATCTTAATCCAGCATGAGAATTAAAAATTTCTTGAGTTACTAAACCACTTACGCAAGGAGAGAAAAGTCAAAAAACAGCTTTTCGGAAATGGTTTTACTTTTAAATATATTATTTATTTACAGATTTTGTTCTTTATTTCAAAAAGTTCAAAACCATACTCTTCTAAAAAATCTTTCGCAAATGCTATCCAGCTTGAATTAAATCTTGGGTAAAATTCAGGAGTACAAACATAAGCTTCTAAATTTAAACCCGCGTAGTTTTTTTCTAATTTAAGATCAAACCAACTGATAGTGTTTGTTAATTGGTCAATAGCCTCTTTCCTATTGTTACGTATAGCTCTTTCTTGTTCACTTGTTGCATTTAATTTGAACTCTACAAAACAAAAATCATTTTCATCAAAAAATACAAAATCGCAACGTCGAGCAACCTTTCTTAAAAGTCCTTTTTTTCCGTCAATAGGGATAAAACCGACCATTTTAGCATTACTTATATTAAATAATTTAGTGCTATCAAAATCGGTTATAACAGTCTCATTTCCATTGAAATTAATAGTAAATGTATTATCATCAAACTGAATATTGATAATAATAAAAGATTGTCCTCCGTAGTCTTTCAAATCTATCACTGAGAACTCTGATCTCATTTCAATTTGTAAAACATCAGAAAAATTATCAAAAGCAGTTGCTAGAAGTTCTTTAATATCCTCAAATTTGCTCATTTTCTTTTGAAAGTTTTAGCGTGAATACTGTACAAAGCTTGAAAATCACCACCCAAAATTTCGGAAACCGTATCTAAATAATTTTGTTGAATAGTACCTTTTTCTTGATTAAAAATAGGTTCGCAATAATTAGTATCCTCACTAACAGATTGATTTCCTAAAGAATAAGCAGAAAAATCTTTAGCACTTAACCAGGAATCTTGGGGAATTATTTGTGCTACCTCTGATTCTGTTGACGGATTTTTTTCAACTACTCTATTCGCAAAGAGTAAATTATTAAAAACTGTGAGAACATAGGGACTATGGGTGGTTATAATTAGTTGGTTATTATTATTATGATTTACCATTAAAGCCAATAATTCAATTAGCTGCTTTTGAGCAACAGGGAATAAATGAGCTTCTGGTTCTTCCAATATTCTTAATGTCTTAGAATTGTCAAGGATATTAAGGAAAATATCTTGTAAAATTCTTATAGATTCTTGTTGTCCTGACGAAGTATTAGACAAGTAAATATATTCTTCTGTTTCTTTATTAAATAAAATTTTCTCTCCCAAATCATCAATGCGGTATTCTCCCTTTAATATTTTATCTATCTTATTTTTGACTTGATATAATTTTTCTTTTATATCGTTTCCTGAATAACTTTCGATTAGTCCTTCAAAATTTCTAAACTTTTTAAAAATGTCTTTTACCCTTACAAATTTTTCTATAAATTTTTCCAATAATATTTCATCTAAAGTTTTTGAACTACGTTCATAATTGTCAATTAAAATATTTTGTTTTAAATTCTCAAATAAACTAGGATAGGCTACGGTTGCACTTCTACCAGCAATGATAAACAATAAATCTCTTTGTTTATTTTGAAATAAGTCATTCAGAAGGTCATAAAGTTGTTGAGCATATTTTATTTTTTCTTCTTCCTTAATTAAGGGTAAGGGTTGAATATTTCTATTTTTGTTGATATTTAAATATTCTTGTCTAAGTCTAAATTTAATATCACTTGCAAGAATTGTAAATTTTTCATCTATAAAAGTATCTATAGGAGATATCTTCATTTTTTTATTTTCATCATTGCTTAGTTTCAAGAATTTATTTTCATTAAAACTGTAATAAAATGTTATTTCAAAATCAGGTAAATTATTTGTAGGTCCAAAAAAATTATAAAATTTTTGCTGAATGGGCGATAAAATATCAGAATTGATATCCAGAGATTGATTTTGTTTGTCTCGGTAAATTTGACTGAATAAATCCTCTTGTATGGTCTTGAAAAAATAAATCAATTTAGCAATAGTGCTTTTACCACTAGCTTGTTCACCAATCAAAACTAATATTTTCTTGACTTCAATTTCTGCGTATTTAATTGCACCGAAATTATTGATGATTATTTTTTGCATAGGTAAATGTAATCTTTTGATGATTATACAATAAATATACCATAATAGAAATACTTTTTGGGAGGCATAACCTCCCATGATGTTCCATATTACATAAGTAGTTTTTGATTTGTAGATGCGGTTTTTACTTCTCTTCTTGATGTTTAAATCGACATTAAAAGTTTCCCACCATTAAGAATTGAAAATTTCTTCAGCTAATTTACAATCAAGTTGAATTTGATTTTTCAGTGCTTCCAAAGAGGGAAATTTCTGTTCAGGACGCAAAAATTTTACTAGTTGTATCTCCAAAATTTTTCCGTATAAATCACCAGACCAATTTAAACAATGTACTTCTACACGAGTATCTATACCATTAACCGTGGGACGATTCCCGATATTCATTACCCCTAATTGCGGAATAGGGTCTGTATCTGGAGTTTGATTATGAATGATCACCTCCACAGCATAAACACCATGACGAGGTAAAAATTTATCTTTTGGTAGTTGGATATTCGCCGTAGGAAAGCCGATAGTTCTACCTAATTTCTGACCTGTTACTACTTCACCCGTAAGGGTATAAGGTCTTCCCAGTAAACGATTTGCTTTAGGAATATCACCTACTTCTAAACTTTCCCTAATCAAGGATGTACTGATACGAGGATCATCTGTGGTAGACAAACTATCTGTATCAGTTTTTATAGGAACTATGGTCACGGGTATATTGTATTTAGCTGCGAGTATTTGCAAATCCTGGGCTGTACCGATACGCTTTTTACCAAAACAGAAATCTTGGCCAACGCTAATTTCTTGACATTGGAGTTGTTGAACCAGAATTTTATCCACAAATTCCTCCGGGGAAAGAGCAGACAATTCTCTATCAAAAGGTAATAATACCAATTGTTCCACCCCAAGCGATCGCAATTGTTGTACTTTTTCATCCAGTGGTGTTAATAAATCACGGGGTTGTCCTGTAAAAAACTCATGGGGATGGGGATCAAAAGTAACAACGGTTGAGTAGGGGCGCGGATTTTTTCGGGCTGGGGGGGTTGAAATTTCTCCACTTTTACCCCATACTGACTGTAATACTGGCTGAATTACTCTTTGATGACCAAGATGAACACCATCAAATTTGCCAAGAGCAACAGCAGTTGGTGTCAGCAGTCCTTCTGTTGAAGAAGCAACCCATACAGAACAACCATTTTGAGACAAATTTAACACTTGGATTTGGGGATTTTAAGTTTATTATCGCTGGCAGCGTTGACGCTCTCACGCTATATATCTAATCACTAATCTAATCTAAAATCGAGAAATTCGCTGATTAAATTGGTTTTTGACTGGGTATACCAACCCCACGGGGAAAACTAATTGGGGTGTTGGTGACTTTTCGCAAATAAAGGCAATGACGCATACTATTACTCAAAGGAGTGGAAAATTCTTCAATTAATTCAACTATTCCACCTAATTGTTCAACAGCAGTTTCTAAACTTTCATTTTCTGCTTCGCTCCAAGTACCGCGATAAATTATCGCCAAACCGCCTTTTCTAACTAATGGTAAACTATATTCAGCACAAACGGAAACATTTCCCACGGCCCGAATCACAGCGACATCATAATTTTGTCTGTGTTCATACTGTTGACCAATTTCTTCCGCTCTCCCAAGTAAAGTTTTAGTATTATTGAGAGCAAGTGCTGATAAAACCGTCTCAATAAAAGTAATTTTCTTACCCGTAGAATCTAAAAGTGTAACTTGCGAATTGGGAAAAATTAGAGCAATTGGTAAACCAGGAAAACCTGCACCCGTACCAATATCAATTATCCGTTTTCCCCTATCAATACCAGGAATAAATATTTGTTTTGGTGCAATCCCTCGCAAGGAGTCCCAAAGATGTTTCTCCCAAAATTCTTCAGGTTCAGTAATCCTAGTTAAGTTAATTTGGCGATTTCCTGCAATGATTAATTGATAAAGTTGTTGAAATTGGTTTTCTTGTAGATTTGTCGGTTGCCAATTCAGGGTCTTTTGCCATATTTCCGCCATTTTCGGCAAATTAGCGATAGATAAAGGTTCTATATCCATTATTGAAAATAACTTTTTCCCATTAATTTTAGCCGATTTTTACTTGATCATTGATCTCAAATTCATCTGCGGTTAAATTCCCTATTTCTTGACAAAATATGAATTAAATGAACCACGAAGACGCAAAGGACGCGAAGCAGGAAGAAGAAGGAAGAACAAAGTTAATATTAACCTGGTAAATTAGTCACTACTTCTTGTGTTTTATTTACCAAAGTTGTCGGCTCAACTGATTTTAAAATACCATGATCTAATGTCCAACAATAATCAGCTATTGGTAACATATCACTGGCATCATGTGTTACAACTAACAATGTCCAATCTTTTTTCAGTTTGGCTAATAAGTTCACCAGTTGACGACGCATAGACCAGTCCAAACCCGCTGTTGGTTCGTCTAATAGTAATAAATGCGGCTGACGAATTAATTGGACTGCTAAAGCTAACCGTCTTTGTTGTCCACCGCTTAAATTAGTAGGAGATACAGATAAGGATAAATTATTTAATCCCACTTCTGTTAATGCTTGTTTAACCTGTTCTAGTCCCAGTTGGGGATGTCCTAAGCGTAATTCTTCTAAAATTGTCCCTCCGCAAAAGTGTCGTTCTGGAAATTGAAATACTAAACCCGCTAATTGTTGCAGTTGTTCAGCTATGAGTCCCTGCTCTCGCCAAAAAACCCCACCAGTGGTAGGATCAGCTAGTCCAGATAGAATTTCTAATAAGGTGCTTTTCCCTGAACCGCTAGGTCCAATTATTAAACCCAGTTTCTGGGGTGGTAATTCTAAGTTAATGGCTTGGAGAATTGCTTTAGGGCAAGCCGTGGGATGATAAGTTAGATTTCTAAGATAGAGCATTTGTTAAGATTACCAGGTTGGGGTAAATTTTGGTGGCAATAGACGTAATTTATAATTCACAGTTTTGCATTTTAGGTAATAGATAAAACAATTTCAACCGTAATTATTCTCATGATAACTATGTTAAAACAGTTCTTAATTCCTCAATTCATCATATCTTGGCGATTTCCTATATTTTTGAAAGTGACTGTTACTACTTCAATTCTTTTAAATCTATTTGTAAATTCCTGCTTTGCTGCTGATCCATTTCGGACTCAAGAACCTCGTAACATTGGTGATAATACGGAAGCTGCTTTTAAAGCGATTTTCCAAGAAGGAAATTATCCAAAAGCTAAAAATTCCTTACAAGCAGCTATGTCTAGCGAACCCAATGAACCCTTAATTTATGTGATTAAGGCTGGTTTAGCTTATAGAGATCAAGATTGGGCTAGTCTGGAAAAATACAGTCAAAAAACTCTAGAAACTGCACAAGATCTTATTCCTAGTGATCCATTACGTGGTAATTTATACACTGCTGCTAGTCATTTTTTAGAGGGGGCTCTAATTCTCGGTCGAGAAGGGACTATCAATGGTGCTGGACCTGCTTTTAGTCGCTTACGAAAAGTATATACATATTTTGACAGAGCCGAAGAAATTTCTGCTACTGATCCAGAGTTAAACTTAATTCGTGGCTATATGGATTTAATGTTAGCTGTAAATTTGCCTTTTACCAGTCCAGATGATGCAATTGAACGGTTGCAAAAAAATGCGGCACCTGGTTATTTAGTAGATAGGGGTATTGCTTTAGCCTATCGAGATTTGAAACAATATTCTCAGGCTTTAGATTATGTCAACCGCGCTTTAAAAACAACTGCTGACAACCCAGAAATTTACTATCTAAAAGCTCAAATTCTTCAGGAAAAAGGAAAAAGGGAAAAAAGTCAGGATTTAATTAAGGAAGGAATAGTTTATTTTGACAAAGCATTAGCCAAAAAATCCCAACTTCCTGTTAATTTAGTCAAACAAATTGAATATGAACGCAGTCAAGCTGTTAGTAATTATTAGTCATTAATCATTACCCATTACAAAAATGCAAATTCAATTCCGCGAGTTTAATCCTTTTGATGTCTGGATTTGGTTGAAGTTTAGCACCATTCCCTCCCAACAAGAAAAAAAATATGTAGAAGAAGTATTTACTTCCTGGTTTTATTTAGGTAAATTGGGGGGATTTAATGCGGAAAATCTGCAAGTACAAGATACAGGAATTGATATCAGCTACATGAATTATGATGCAAAAGGCTATGATAAAAGCTTACTGGCTTTGATGCACAATATGGGTGAATTTGAATATGAAGGAGAATGGATGCGTTGTTGGTTTGATTTGGGAACAAGTGATGCGATCGCTTTAGACATTCTGATTAACGCACTAACACAACTAACTCAAGAATATGTCGCTATCGAAGAACTATATCTTGGTGGTGAAAATTCAGATTGGCCTATAGAAAATAGTGAAAGTCACTCCGATTCAATCTACGATAATTATAATTAATTACTATCATGAATAAAGAAGGTCAAATTCGGGTAATTGTTTTAGCACTAATTCGAGATGGTAATAGAATCTTTGTTTCTGAAGGATATGATCCTTCAAAACAATCAATCTTTTATCGCGCTTTAGGTGGTGGTGTAGAATTTGGTGAAACTAGTCACATAGCTTTAATTAGGGAGTTTCAAGAAGAAATTCAAGCCGAATTAACCAATATTCGCTATCTAAGTTGTATCGAAAACCTATTTACTTTTAACGGTAAACAAGGACATGAAATCATTCAACTTTATGAATGTGATTTTGCAGATTCTAAATTTTACCACATCGAAAGTTTAACTTTTTCAGAAACACCAGAACGTCAACACCGCGCATTATGGATAGATATTTCCCGGTTTAAATCTGGTGAATTAAGATTAGTTCCTCAAGTATTTTTTGATTATTTATAAACAGTTTTATAAACCCACTCAGGTGGGTTTTGTCTCTGTAGACGCGGTTTATAACCACCTAATTTAGTCTAAATAATCAATTGAGTTGAGAAGTCGGGGATATTATTGCTATTTTAAAAATAAAGGTAAATAGGAGAAAATTAATTATGACCTTACAATTAGCAAAACCACGGGTTAAAAATTTTCGCTTTACTATTTCTCAATACCATCAAATGAGTGAAGCCGGTATTTTGTCAGAAAATGATAAAGTAGAACTGATTAATGGAGAAATTATAGAAATGTCACCAATTGGTAGAAGACACGCAGCTTGTGTTGACAGAATTAATCGCTTATTCAGCAATATTCTGGGAATAAAAGTAATTGTTAGGGTACAAAATCCGATTCTCTTGAATAACTTATCTGAACCTGAACCAGATATAGCATTACTAAAACCTCGCACAGATTTTTATGAATCTGGACACCCCCAACCCCAAGATATATTCTTATTAATTGAAGTCGCAGATAGCAGTATTGAATATGATAGAGACGTGAAAATTCCTCTCTATGCTAGTAGTAGTATTACTGAAGTTTGGTTAGTTGATATTTATCAACAAGTAATTATTGTCTATCGCTACCCTACTGAACATGGTTATAGGGACATTCAAACACTAAGTCGCGGGGAAAAATTGTCAATTTCAGCATTCCCCGAAAATAATTTATTTGTAGATGATATTTTAGGAACAATAGTTTCATAGCAACCCGCTAAAAAATATCAAATTCCCACCTATCAGATATTGATTATTTGGGTTGCATCAAAATTAGTAACAATCAATTACAATTAATCAAAGCGATAATGTTTCTTGACATCGCTGATAATTTGCCAAACACAAGATATACCAGCAGGAAAAGTCACTAAATCTCCTTTACCTATTTGTACCGATTGTCCTTGATGAGGAGTGACAATGACATGACCCGCTAGAAAGTAGCAAATTTCCTGATCATCGTAAGTCCAGGAAAACTTGGATATTTCCTTCTCCCAAATTGGCCAATTAAATACATCTAACTGATTGAGATGTACAAGACTTGGTTGATGTTCGACTTTAATTTCCATGGCCTATTTAATGTTCTATTTAGCAGTAAGATTGAATGTCTTCTCCACACTTATCTACTAAATAACATAATGCACGAAAGCGCAAGCCTACAAACTGGTCATACAGGGGGTTAAATTTGCATAAAGGGGGAATGTGGGCGATTTTGCGACCAAGAACCACGATATCACGCTCAAAGGGACATTGGGCAGGAATAAGTTTAGCAATCAATTTAGCGACTTGACGATTATCAATTTCGATGTCATCCAGATATTGACGTAATGTTTGCAACAAGTTAAACTTATTCTTACCTGGACGGGTTTCCTCTATAGGGTGAACAAAACTAGAGATAATCATGGGTTGACCATTAGTTTTCAGCATAGTCGTAAATCCTTTGTGAATGAGAGTGATCAAAATTTGCCTTGGTCACGAAGATGATAAATTGTCTTGGCAATTTGCACTGAACTTGAGGAACGGTAAAGTAGTTGAACTAATTTTCATTTAAACGGGCTTGATGGGGAATAACTGTTCCCCCCAATACAAAATAACAAAGAAAAGATAAAAGTGGTATAGCATTAGCTTATGAATTTCTGATATTCAATATATTCATCTCATATATGAGATGCCAATAATCCTCTAAAAACTGGACAATAATCACCATATATCGGCAATAACATGGAATTATACAGCTTTTACCCTTGCCAAACCGTATAACCGTGAGGAAACCATAACATCAATTGTAGGTTATGGAATGTCCATAAAAATGTAATCTAGGTTACATTGAATCAACTAAATTCTGAATGCTGATAACCTGTTAATATAGTAATCGTAAAATGACCAAAAAATTTGAGATTTGAGATTTGAGATTTTAAATTGGCAATTTTCGGTACAAACCCCGCCCCTTCAGAACGGAACTAATCCATAATCCAAAATCTATTGACAGTTGCAAAAATTGCAATAGTGTAGTATTGTCTGAAAAAAACAGTCTGAGATTAGCAATGCACTAAGTATAGTTCAACAATCAAATATCAGTCTTATAGTTACAAGGTTGCAAATTATGTCCAGTACAAATTCCCTCAATCAATCTTCTGTACCCAAGATTACAAAAACAACTAAAGCCGTAGTTGCCAATGAGTCCCAAAGTCCACCATTGTTACTATTTGCCAGTGGAGGAATGGTTTTAGCTCTGATTGCTGTAATTGTTTATAGTAAAGTTTTATTACAACAGAGTGAAAAAAAATTAAATTTTGAAAAATTCCGCACGCGAGAATTAGACAAAAAACTGAAGTTAGCTTTGGAAACTATACGCAAACTGGAGAACAATCCCGATTTAGCTGACTCACGGCATTTTAATCTAGATTATCTACGAATGCGGATGTCAGAGGATGTATTCCATTTAGCCCTGATTAATCAAATGAAAATCAAGATTAAAGATAAGATATCTCCGGCACTGCGTCCTAGTCAATCGAGTGAAGGTTCAGTGGGAGTTGCCAGTAGCAGTGGTAAACAGATAGATGAAACTTTTGATATTGAATATGAAACTGGTGTAGCACCGAAAATTGTGAAGCGGGTACTATTCCGCGTACAAATTCGATTAATTAAGTTACCAATTCAAGCCACTTCTACTACTGTCTCCCAGATAATTGATTGTATAGAAATTTACCTAAGTTCAAGAGAAAATAATGATACCTGGCAACCGACTATTCACGGTCGGATTGTTTATATGCACTGGGATCAAAAGGCTAAACCTACCCCGCTGCTGGTACTGGAACAATTAAATGAAGGAGTGAATGTGACATTTAAAACTACGCGCAAAGCACCTGTAGTGACAAGATACTAACGATCCTTAGGTTATTAGACTCTAGGTAAAAAAAATAAATTTTTATTAAAAAACTTGAATCAGGTGTTATGATTATTTGTCTTAGGGTCGTGATTGAAAACGACATTTTGAGCATCACGGGTGAGAAGACCATCTTCCATTTCCACAATGCGATCAGCAATATCTAAAATCCGGTTATCATGGGTAACAAGTAAGATAGCAGTTCCCTGATCTTTGGCCAAACGCTGCATGATTTCTACTACATCACGTCCTGATTGTTTGTCTAATGCTGCTGTTGGTTCATCAGCCAGTACTAAAGGAGGATGATTGACTAAAGCGCGAGCGATCGCTATTCTTTGTTTTTGTCCACCTGATAAATTATCTGGATAGTAATTAATACGTTCTTGTAAACCCACAGATTTGAGCATAGTTTCCGATTGAGAAATAGCTGCTGATTGGGAAATACTATGATTTAATTCTACAGCCATTTGCACGTTTTGTCTAGCAGTTAAAAAACCCAATAAATTGTGAGCTTGGAAAATATAACCAATATGACGACGTATCTTTACTAGTTTACTTTGACTTGCGCCACATAGTTCCTCGCCTAAAAATTTCAGACTTCCTTCTTGTACGGATCTTAAACCACCAATTAAGCTCAATAATGTTGTTTTACCTGAACCTGATGGACCGGTCATAATTACAATTTCTCCGGCATATATTTCCAGATTAATATCAAATAAAATCTGTTTTCTCAGAGATCCTTTACCATAGTAGTGATTAATGTTTTTAATAGTTATTACGGGTTTTTTGTTGATCATAATAGAAAAGTTGAGAATAAAGATGGAATAATCAGGACTGACGAACCTTTAAGCATAACTAGGTAGGTTAAGATACCCACCCCACAAGAGTTTAAATTTTAGGGAATATGCAAGTTAAATACCCATTAGATATTACCTATTAAAAAATATCTGCTGGGTCCGCAGAACCCAATTTACGAATAGCAATCATTCCTGAAATAAAGCACATTAAAATAGTTAACATGATTACCATAATAGCGCGATCATAACTCATGAATATGGGTAAAAGAGTAGCGTCTCTAGCAACATTGTACAAAACAAGAGCGCAGGCAAATCCGGGTAAATAACCGACAACAGCTAATAAAAAAGCTTCTTGAAGGATCACGGTTAATAAATAATTTTGAGTGTAACCTATGGCTTTGAGAGTAGCATATTCAGATAAATGATCTGTTACTTCTGTATACAAAATCTGATAAACAATGACAGTTCCCACAATAAAACCCATAATTGTTCCTAATGTAAAAATAAAACCAATAGCCGTACTACTTGCCCAATAATTTCTTTCAAATTCAACAAATTCCTCCTTAGTTAAAACATTAATACCTGTAGGTAAATAACTTCGCAAATATTGAGCCACTTGATTAGGATCTGTACCAGGTTTTAACTTAATTACCCCAATATCAATTAGTCCCCTTTGACGATTATTAAAAATTCGTAAAAAGTTAATATCGCTAGTAATTAAATTACCGTCTGCACCAAAAGATGCCCCTAAAGTAAATAATCCACCCACCTTAACTTGTCGTCTTCTTACTTCAGCCGTGACAATTTTACCCTGATTAAAACTATCAGCAATAGGACCATATTCTACCCGAGAAGAACGATCATATAAAACCACATCAGGAAGTTTAAGTTTATTTAAATTTTCATTTACTCCGGGTAAATTAAACAAATTAACCTCTGGATTGATGCCGAAAATCAAAATACTGCGAGGGCGACCTGTAACGGGATTTCTCCAGCTTGTATAGTCTAAATAAATGGGATGTACTGATTGAACTGTGGGTAAATCTAACGCCTTATACAAAGTTCTTTGGGAAAAACTTTTCATTGATAAAACAGCATTAGATTGATTATTAATTAAAATCACATCACCTGCTAAACTGCTGTGCATTCTGACGTTACTATAATAGAGTGCATCCCGGAAACCCAATTGCATGAACATTAAAATATCAGCAAAGGCAATACCTGACAAAGCTACTGCTAGGCGAGTTTTTTCTCTTGTCAGTTGTAGCCAAGATAAAGGTATTTTTCCTGCCATTTTTTAGCTTTTTTTGATTTTGGTTGGGGAATTAATTAAGTAGTTGAACCTGAATATTTTTCAGACAAATAGTAAGTTAATTAGCATTAATTTCTACGGTAACTTTAGCATTAGTTAAACCAGAGACTTGCTGATTAAATTCTGGAGATAAAGCAATTTTCACTTCTACAACTCTGGCATCAATATCTGCTGCCGGGTCGTTATTGAGAACATCTTTCTTGCCAATTTTTCTCCCGATTTCCGTAACTTTACCCTTTAATTGACCATTAAATGTACCGTTATCACTGGAAATAGTAGCAGTTTGACCTAAACGGATTTTACTAATACTATCTTCAGGAACTTCTGCGACTACAAACATTTGATCAGTTTGTCCAATTTCCGCAATTCCATTTACACCCATCATTTCCCCTGATTTAGTATGAATTTTTAATATTTCACCGGAACTAGGGGCTTTAACATAACTTTGCTGAAGTTCTGCTTGGGCTTTTCTCATTAAGGCAATTGCATTAGTAACCTGAGCTTGAGCTACTTGGACATTTAGTGGACTAACTACTAATAGACGATTTAATTTTTCTCTTTCTTCATCTATTTGTCTTTGCAAAGTGGCTATAGTTTTATTGCGGTTAGCAGTAGCTTCAATTAACTGCTGTTGTAAAGTATTTAGAGTTTTGACTTGATTAGCTCTAGCTTCAGAAATTTGTTGTTTTATAGTAGCTATTGCCCGTTTTAAACTAGCTTGACTTTCAATTAATTGTTGATTAGTTGTCACTGCATTTAACTGTCTTCTATCTCGTTCTTGCTGAGAAATAGCACCTTGTTTGTATAAAAATTCATAACGTCCAGAATCTACTTGAGCATTACGTTGTTCTGCTCTAACACGCTCAACTGTAGCTTTTAAAGACTCCCTTTGTCCCAATAATTCGGCCTCTAAACGGGTAACTGTGGCTTCTTGGGCAATTTTCTCACCACTTAACTGAGCCGCAATTCTGCTAATCATGGCTTGTTGAGCTTCTTTTTCCCCGGCCAATTGGGCTTGTAATCGGGCAATAATGAATTTTTGGGCTTGAATATCCTTGGGAGAACCCGCACGCACCTGGGCTAAATTCGCGCGGGATTCTTGCATTTTGGCTTTGGCTTCTTCGACTACGGCCATACTAGTATCGCGGTTGTCTAAAATAGCCACAACCTGCCCTTGTTGTACTCGTTGTCCTTCTCTAACTAGAAGTTGTTGGACTCGTGAATTACCTGATAAACCGGCAGGAGCGGAGAGTTTAATAATTTCTCCTTTTGGTTCTAAACGTCCTATGGCGCTAATGGTATTGGGAATTGGTGCTACAGATACAGCAGAAGTCAGTTTTTTCAATTGTTCCATTCTGGTTGTAGCTAGTAAACCGGCGGCTAATGCTACTGGTAAGGCTACAGCAACACTTAACCAAACTTTAGGTTGTTCAACCTTAAATTTCGATTTTTCATCCACCGTTGACATGATATGTTACCTATTGATCTGAATTGTGGTGATGAAACTAAAAAAAATTAACTTAGTGACTATTGAAAATCCACATTTTTATGGCTTGATTTTGACAACCATTGTTTAATTGGTATGATTGACTTTGCATAAACTAGATGATGATCATTTTAATCTCTATCAACTTTGAACTTAATTTATTCAATTAATTAAATAAATTAAAGTTTAAAACTTTCATTGTTAGGGTTAATTGAGGAGAATTTGCAAGTCTTTTTAAGATTACTAGCACTTTTAAGAACATCTGTTGAATCCCTTACTTTTCTCTGAGAAGATCAAGAAGATTTAATATCTACAAGAGACATAAAAAATCCAACAGCACAGGAAATAGATGATAATTTTACCAATTCATAATCACTAGTTATCGGCTTAAATTAGATAACTAGAAATTTGGGTGATTAACTTCAGTTTCCCGTCAGAGAAGTATCAGTGGTGATCACTTCATGCAAATTCTACATTTATTGGTTGAGAGAAAACGTAACACAACTTACAGTTAGAGTAATAGAGTAGTAATGGGAAGTATTTGGCTATCAGAGGTGATTTATAAATTTATAAAGTAATCTTAAATAGTAGGGTATGTTAGTGCCAGCTTACCGCACCTTATGTATTGATATATATCGGTGCATTACGGCTAATTATGAATATCTAATTATTAATATTTCAAACTCCTAAATATTCTATAGCCGTAACACATACTACTTACTTAATGTTTACGGCTGAATGCTTAGGGTAAATCAAATAAAACTGTAGTCATATAATTTTCTGCCCATTCTGTACCAAAAGCTTTTTCTAGAACTCTCCGGGTTTTATCATTTTGTTGTTGTTTTGTACAGTAGTTATGTTGTCCAGTAATAATTTGAGCTACTTTTTCTGGTGTCACTGGACTAGAGGCAATTGCTTGTGTACAATGGATTTCTAGAAATGACTTGACTTGAGATAAAAAACTTATTTCTTCTGCGGAAGAAGTAGGACGAATAAACAAACAAAAATCAGAAAAGATATTTCCCCATTCTGGTAATTCACGAGGTTGAGAAAAGTTGGGTTTAGTTAATTCCCTAAGTTGAGAATTATAACCATCTGGTAAAATCCGATCTAAATTTACAGGAGAAAGATCAGCAATAGCGGCACTAATTTGACCTCTACCTCCAACTAAATCACAGCCAAACATGGGTATATCATATTCTGGACGGGGAAACATCACACAGTGCAGAATATCTAACATATTCCCCACCCTTGCTAGTTCTAAGTGCATTTTGCGAAACTGGGGAGTTTGATAACAGCGATTTTCAATAATCAATTTTTCTCCCTCTAGTCTACCTTCCACATATCCCAATTCCGCAGGTAAATGGTATGGTGATAAGTCTAGGTGTTGATGCCAAACTGCTTCAATACAATCAGCTAGTTGACGAATTAGGGGATGTTGTTGTTCGCGCAAGGAAGGAGTAAAGGACATAATTATTTGGAAAATACAATTTATTTATTAGGTTACAACTATCTGTACCTGATCAACTATTATATCAACTATTCTCCTAATATTTCTCTCTCCAGTATTTCTTGTAATTGTGGTAATAATGGGGATAAATCATTTTGAATAGTTTCCCAAATCCTACTCAAATCAACTTGAAAATATTCGTGAGTTACCACATTTCGCATTCCTCCCATCAAACGCCAAGGTATAAGAGGATAGCTTAACTGAATATCGTTTGGTACATTTCTAATAGCTTCTTCAATCACGACAAAATCATAGAGAACAGCTTTGACAATCGTTTGATTTTTTGCAAATTCTTCAAAGGTTATATCCCTTGTCCTTTGTTCAATTTCATTGATAGATAAGACAATATCTTGAACGCGAAGCCGCCAATCTTTAAAAGGCACGAATGATATCCTTGAATACAGGTTTTCGCAAATGTTCTCTCAAAGCATCCTGAGTTCCCAAATCTACAGGACATCCCAGAATATCTTCTAAATAATACTGCACTCGCAAAAGTTGAAACAACCCACCCGGTCGATTAAACTCTACTAAAAAGTCTATATCGCTATCTAAACGAGCTTCATCCCGCGCTACTGAACCAAACAAATTAAGGGATTTTACTCCCAATTCCTGCAACTTTTCTCGATGTGCTGCTAAGGTTGTTATTACCTCATCTCGTTTCATGTTTTGTTTTCCGAAACTAATTTCATATTCAGATAGTAGTCTCTATTTTCTAACATTTTCTCGGAGAAAAATTGGGAATAATAATTACCCAACTATCCCCAAAAATCTGTCACTTCATATCCTAATTCTCCGATCATTTCCCGTAATAGAGGTAAACTTAAACCAATGACGTTACTATGACAACCCTCGATTTTTTC
>LJOT01000002.1 GCA_001672075.1 Anabaena sp. CRKS33 | reverse complement strand
CATAAACAAGAAAAAACCCCCAGTGGTGTTAGCCGGCTAGGGGAAGTTAGTTATCAGGGTGCATCTACTTGTTAACTGTTCTAGGGTACTGTATGATGTTCCGGAAAAATTATATGGTAATGATTGTGTGGTGCTAACCATAAACAAGAAAAAACCCCCAGTGGTGTTAGCCAGCTAGGGGAAGTTAGTTATCAGGGTGCATCTACTTGTTAACTGTTCATTGTTTTTCACTTATGACCCGGAAAAAGTACCCAAATATTGCTGCAAGTCCCATACCGAAAAAATTCCTGGGGCTGGAGTGGCTGAGTAGGGGAGTTGGTTATGAGAAATTCATCTACTAAATACAGCAAGTTCAGCTTGAGTGAGGTACACTTTATGCGGGCAGGAAGCCCGCACCACAATAGTTTTTCATTAATATCTGTACTTCATAATACTGGGAACTGCTGTAACTGAATTACAAAACCTTATAAACACTCTTAGTTAACAAGGGTGTTTTTTATTTGCCAGAATTAAAAAAAAAGGAAAACCCCTAGCCAAAATTAACCAACTAGGGGAATTGAAGATCAAGGTGCATCTACCAAACAAAGATTTCTTAGAGCAAATCGGCCAACCCGGAATAATCATTTGAAAACAAACAGACAGAAAACCTCACGAAAAACCATTTTAAGAACAAGACAAAACAACACACATCCGAAACATTAGAATAACAAAATACATCTACACCACCCCGCGTCATCAACATAGTCTAAAAAACATGGAGCAGAAATTGTGACCCAGGAATTTCACCTTTCCGCAACGCCAGTAGGACAAAATCACTATCTGCTGCGAACCGAACAAGTAGCACCTGGAGTACCCCTAGCTGAAGAACTCCTACACCTACCCGTCACCGAATGGTTAGCGATCGCTGGATATTTAATGGATGACCCTTTGCAACTAGTCTTGCAAGGGGAAATGACCAATAAAAATGCCCCTAACCTAGTGGAATTAGGACGAGAATTGTATAACACTCTATTCCAGAGATCTCTGAGGGATAGTTGGATCACCGCTCAAGGTATTGCCCAAAATCATCAACAAGTGCTGCGGCTAAGATTGGGACTCAAAGACCCCAGTTTGGCACGGTTGCCATGGGAAGTCATGCACGCAGGCGATTCCTACGGAGCGCTTCGTGATCGCCCTTTAGTCACAGGACCCGACATCACTTTTGCCCGTTACCAATGTGGTATGTCCTCAGTCAATGCCTACTGGTTGCGTGCCTATGACGAGCGGAAGCGATTTCTACAGAGCGCTTCGCTATCACCCAACCATTTCCAATCTCATAATTCCCCCACACCAGCGGCAAAACCGGGGCTAAAGGTGTTGATGGTGATTTCTTCCCCAAGGGACTTGGTACAGTTAAATTTACTCAAGCAAGAGGCTATTAACCTCAAGGCTGAACTACACTCTCAAGCATTAAAATTGGCAGATAGTAACCATCATCTACCAGAAATTGAATTGACTGTTCTTGATGAACCAGGTAGAGAAGAACTCACCCAAGCCCTAGAACAGGGACATTACGATATTCTCCACTATTCCGGTCATAGCAACTTGGGCGCGAATGGTGGGCAAATTTATCTAGTCAGTAAAAAAACTGGTTTAACAGAAACCCTCTGCGGGGATGATTTGGCTGGGTTACTGATTAATAATCATGTGCAAATGGTAGTGTTTAATTCCTGCTTTGGGTCTTATGGAGCTAAAGCGGGGGCTGAAGAAAATTCAGGAGAGGGGAATTTAACAGAATGTCTGGTTAAACGGGGAATTAGAAGTGTACTGGCCATGTCAGAACGCATACCCGATGAGGTGGCACTCACCCTAACACAACTATTTTACCGGAATTTGAGTCAGGGTTATGCCTTAGATTTGTGCGTGAGTCGGGTTCGTCAGGGTTTAATTTCTGCTTATGGTTCTCAACAGATGTACTGGGCATTGCCGATATTGTACCTTCAGCGAGATTTTGATGGTTGTTTGACACCACAAATTAATTTATCAGATCATGTAGCTAATTCACGCGGGTTATCGGAATTACTAAACGAATATCAGCCACCTCAGCAGACTAGTCATCATCATTATGCCACCGTAGCAAATAACCCAGAAAACTTCATGGCTGACCATGATATTCTCAATCCCGAATTGACAGAAGACACAACCGAGGTGGATTGGCTTTTGACAGATACTTGGGGTGATCTTGTGGATGAAATTGAATATGATGACACCAACTATGATCAAGATTCCGCAATAGTTTCTGACTTGTTTCGTCAGTTGGATAACCGGACAACCACAAGCGAGGGACAAAGCATGAAAGCCGAACTAATCCAAGAATCTAACGATTTGTCAGAAACGCAGGTTGCTGAACTTGAGGAACATTTAAACTGGGGAAATGTGCCAACATCAATCACACCAACCCCCCTAAATATTCAAAAGCGACAGGTAAATCCCCCCTTATCACCGACTCCCTTAGTGACATCAAGTAATCGCTATCACAAATCAAAATCATCATTGCTTTTGGGTCTTTTCGGTGCAAGTGCAATTACCATGATCATTGGTGTTGCTTCGTGGTGGCATCAACGCCAATCTCAGCAGCACCTTCTACTCAATATCCCACCCCTTCCCGTATCAAATATCATCAACAATCAACATCCAAGTATTAAATTATCCAACACAGCCACCGGGATTGTCACAGCTACAGCTACCGCACAATTGAGTCAGGGTAACTTAAAAGATGGATTGAATGCTATTCATGAATTATTAAATCGTGGTGCATTGACCCCAGCCGAAACCGCCTTAAAATTAATACCTGTTCAAGATACCCAAAATCCATCTGTGAATTTTGCCTGGGGACGATTAGCTTGGCAGTCTGTACAAACTGGTAATAATAAATATAGTATTGATGATGCACGCCGTTACTGGGCTAGGGCATTACAGAATCAGCCCGATTCTATTTTGTATAATAATGCTTTGGGATTTGCCTATTATGAAGAGAATAATCTCAATTATGCCAATGATGCTTGGTTCAAATCCCTGAATTTAGCATTACAACCTCAGCAGAATGGAAGGGCAAAAATTGGACAAACAAAATATCCGCAAATATCTGGAGAACCAGAAAGATTAACAGCTTATGCTGGGTTAGCCTTGGGGTTATACAAAAGCGCTCAGAGTCAACCAGCTGATAAACGTCAAAAATATTTGCAGGAAGCGATTAAACTTCGACAAATGGTGATTCAAAACGCACCCGCAGATTTTACTATAGAGAAATTATCACAAAATTGGCTGTGGACCCAACAGGCGATCGCTGATTGGCAAAGACTGGGACAAACAAAGTTACCGCTTTTGTAATAAAATTGTTGATCATCATCAGAGGATAACAAAAACTGACCAAATCCAATACATCAATTTCAAGTTAATAACTAGCGCTATACTTACAGCGTGAGACAAGGAATCTGGTTAGATATATAAACAACGCTATTAGAAGTCAGGAATCAAAAAAATGAAAAAAGTAGAAGCCATTATCCGTCCATTTAAGCTTGATGAAGTGAAAATAGCCCTAGTTAATGCGGGCATTGTGGGCATGACTGTTTCTGAAGTTCGGGGTTTTGGCAGACAAAAGGGTCAAACTGAACGCTATCGCGGTTCGGAATATACTGTAGAGTTTCTGCAAAAACTCAAGGTGGAAATTGTAGTTGAAGATGCTCAAGTTGACACGGTTGTGGATAAAATTATCTCCGCAGCCCGTACTGGTGAAATTGGTGATGGTAAAATTTTTATCTCTCCTGTTGAACAAGTTGTACGAATTCGGACAGGAGAAAAAAATACAGAAGCAGTATAAATATTAGATATTGAATCCTACATATCTACAAGAGGTGCGTTGCTGATTCTGTGAAGATAAAAACAGTCAGCAGCGGGCCCTTGGGGAAGTCAAAAGTCAAAAGTCAAAAAGTACAGAATTTGTGTTCTATTTTTATTTTAGAGATCACCCAGAGTAGACGCAAAGGAGTAAAGTTGGAGATATTTAATCTTCTAATTCTCACAAGTTCAATCTTTGCTTTTGAATTTAGATTTTTAATTCTCCCGTTGTATTGTATTTTTGTAAAATTCCAATCACAACCGCTGGTATTTCTAAATGCGGAATAATTCCTGTATCTGGTATTTCCTCAAAACCTTTAATTACCGTAGAATTTAAACTAGCTAAACGTCGTCCTAATTCAATATTTGTAAACTGTGCTTTTTCACCCCACAAAATGACACTCGGAACTTGAAGTTGCTGAATATATAAACTCAAATCAAAGTAAAGATTTCCGCGTAAAAAGGACAAAGCCGCAAATTTAGCTTGATATTGTTGTGCAGAAGTTAAATAAGCTGCTACCATTTCCTGTGTCACCCTTTCTGGTTTAGCAAAAAGAAAACTTTGTAAAAAATTCCTCACTGCAATTTCATTTTCTGCACCCAGAGCATAAATTAAATTATCTACTAAAGGTGTATTAATCAAGGAAAGTGGTAATCTTCGTCCCGCACCTTGTCCAAAATCATTGAACCCCGCAGGACAGACTAAAAACAAAGCTTTGAATAAATGGGGATAAGTAATAGCCAGACGAATAGTAAAAGCCGCAGTTAAAGAAGATGCTATTACAGTTACACTTTGGTGACAAGTTTGATTAATAAACTCAATAATTGTGGTTAAATAATCTTCAATTTGATAATCTCGCACAGGGTGAGCAGATTTTCCCCACCCAATTAAATCTGGGGCTAAAATTCGATATTTTGCAGCATAAGCTGGGTAAATTTTAGACCATTCATAAGCGGACGCACCACCACCAAAATTATGTAAAAATAACAATGGTGGTAAATCTTGATCTTTTGCATTTTCCCAAGGATCACTAATTTGGGTATAGTAAACCATTGTCCCCAAAGATGTATGAATGAACTTACTACCAAACCCAGGAGGTTGAAATTGCAGCATAATTATCAAAGTGACTCTTTAGTAATTTGGACAAGTTGATTTATATTATCACTACTAATATTATAAGCAGCACCAAACCCAATTACAAAACGTCCGTTTTGGGGTGTGAGTTGAAAAATCCTAAAATCTGGTAAACTGCGTAATGTAGAAATCAATTCTCCAAAACGAATCTCAAATTTATCAACAATTTGTTGCCATTTTTCACTTTCTCTCTCTACCAAATTTGCGGTACAATTAAAATTTAAACGCCGACGGGCAAAAATTTGTTTAGTTTTAACTTCGTCTTCAATAAATAAAACACTCACAAAAGGATGATTATGAATATTTTGGGTGTGAGTGGCTAGTCCACTCACATAAATGTAGATGTTTTTATCATCGTCTATGACAAAAGGGGCGTAACTAGCGTCAGGAATTCCCTCTTTACTAATTGTACTCATGATAATGCTCGTAAATTCTGAGGGGAATTTCTCGTATTCGGCTTGGGCTTTTTTAAGTTGATCGATCATGATTGATAATTATTTATTTTAACGAACCGCAGAGGCACAGAGGACACGGAGGAAGAGAAAAGGAGATATTACCTTATAGGAAAAAATTTCCTTCGGGACTTTTATAGTATATCAAGAAGTTGATATAATAAGAGTAAAATTATTTTTTTGACTTTTGACTTTTGACTTCCCGAAGGGTGGTATTTATGAATAACAACAATCGTTCACAATGGGATTTATGCAGGTTCATTAAAACTCTCACCTACTTTGAAGTATTTCCGGTTCTGATCTGGATACAAAAACTTTTTCAAGGTGGTTATAAAGATCATCAAAATCTATCAAAAGCAGGAATAAATATGGGTGTAATTCTGGTAGCTGGTGCGACTGGTGGTGTGGGTAAACGAGTTGTGAAAAAATTGGTAGCCCAGGGTTATCATGTCCGTTGTTTGGTTCGAGATATTGACAAAGCACGGCCAATTCTCGGTGATGATATTGATTTGGTGGTTGGAGATATTACAAAACCAGAAACTTTGACAAATTTAGTTTTGGCTAATATTCAAGCTATAATTTGTTGTACAGCAGTTCGTGTACAACCAGTGGAAGGAGATACACCAGATAGAGCAAAATATAATCAAGGTGTGAAATTTTATCTACCGGAAATTGTTGGAGATACACCAGAAAATGTTGAATATCAAGGTGTAAAAAATTTAGTTGAAGCAGCAAAAAAATATCTGGTTGCTGCTGGTGAAAAACCCATATTTGATTTTACTAAACCATCAGATGAAATCAAAAATATCTGGGGTGCTTTGGATGATGTTGTTATGGGTGGTGTCAGTTCTAGTAGTTTCCAAATTAGAGAAAATAACGCAGTATTTACAGGTAATGTTTCTACTGCTAATTCTGGGGGTTTTGCTTCGGTAAGAACTAAGAATTTTTCACCTTTATGCGATTTATCAGGTTATCAAGGTGTGAAATTGCGGGTGAAAGGTGATGGTCAACGTTATAAAATATTTTTACGCACAGAGTCAACTTGGGACGGAATTGGTTATAGCTATTCTTTTGATACTGTTGCTAATAATTGGCTAGATATTCAGATCCCTTTTACAGATTTCTTCGGTGTATTTCGTGCCAAAGTTGTTAAGGATTGTCCAATAATAGACGTTAGTAAAATTTGTTCTTTACAACTAATGTTGAGTAAGTTTGAATATGATGGTGCTTTAAATCCTAAGTTTAATCCTGGCGTTTTCGCGCTGGAAGTTTCATCAATTCAAGCCTATGGTGGGGAAATTTTACCTCAATTTATATTAATTAGTTCCGCTGGGGTGACTCGTCCCGGAAGACCAGGAATTAATTTAGATGAAGAACCGCCTGCGGTCAGATTAAATGACCAATTGGGAGGGATTTTAACCTGGAAATTACGAGGTGAAGAATGTTTGAAAGCTAGTGGAATACCTTATACAATTATTAGACCTTGTGCTTTAACAGAAACAGTAGGAGGAAAGGAATTAATATTTGCACAAGGTGATAATATCAAAGGGAAAGTTAGTCGTGATGATGTTGCGGAAATTTGTGTACAAGCAATTAAAGAACCAAAAGCGAAAAATCTAACTTTTGAAGTCAAGGAAAATGACATAGTTACTAATAATCCAAATTGGCAAAGCCTATTTTCTTCCTTACAAGTTGATCAATAAGACTTTGAATAATTAACAAGTTTGTTGGGTTGATAAAAGCAACCCAACTTACGGTTTTCATTTAATTAGTTGATAATATCATGTTCAGAAAATTGTTAATAACTACGGTATGTGTGATGATTGTATGCAGTGGTATGTTTTTAAAACCTGCTTTATCACAGCAAGTTGATTTCCGTGTTAATAATTTAGAAACTGATATTCGGAGTTTACAATTACGCTTACAACGTCTTGAGTTAATGGTTAGTAAAAATAATCAGTTACCTACTACCAATAATTCTCAAGTTGTACCTCCTAATTTGAAAAATTATTTATCACAACAGGAAAAAATGTTAAATAATTTAGCAACTTTAGTGGTTGAATTAAACCAGAAAGTGAATAAATTAACTATTCTAGTTAATCAACGGTTAAAACTTAATGTTAAATAGAGATGAATTTGTTACTTATGAAGGTGGTTGTCATTGTGGTGCTGTCCGGTTTCAGGTATTAGTTAATAATCACAAAGTTGATGATTGTAATTGTTCAATATGTTCTAAAAAAGGATTTTTACATTTAATTATCCCGCGAGAACAATTTACTTTATTACAAGGGGAAGATGTATTAAAAACTTACACATTTAATACAGGAGTAGCACAACATAAATTTTGCGGAATTTGTGGTATTCATTCTTTTTATGTTCCCCGTAGTCACCCTGATTGTATTGATGTTAATGTGCGCTGTTTAGATGGTAATGTCATTGACAATTTTCAAATTGTGCCTTTTGATGGTATAAACTGGGAGGAAAATATTCATAAACTCCAGAGAGGTTAAATATCTTATTTTTTATGTTATTTTTTCAGAATTGATGATTTAGCATCTAAAATATGGTACTTTAATGATATCCATTCACTTTTCACAAATGTTGTAATTTCTAAATAACAAATATGATGGAAAATCAATCACAGCAAACCCAACCAGTAAATTCTCTTTCACCACAAGATGTTTTGTCTTTTTCTGGTGGAGAAAATCGCAATTTACCAAAACTACCTGCTGCTGATAAATCTATGTCTCAATGGCAGGAAATTGTTAAACAAATTATTGAATTTTTAGAAAAACTGCCAGATTATTTAGGCAGAATTTTTAATAACAATAAACGGGCGTTAATTAACTTACTTTTAATCTTATCGGCTTTGGTGACAGTTAAGGTAGTAATTGCATTATTAGACGCGGTGAATGATATACCATTGCTACAACCAATTTTTGAGTTAATTGGGCTATTTTACTCTGTCTGGTTTGCTTTCCGTTATCTCATCAAATTTGACACCCGACAAGAATTATCTCAGAAATTTAATTCTTTTAAACAACGTTCTTTTGGATAAAGATTTTATTCTTTCTTGATTTCTTGAGTTCATAAAATGTAGGATAGGCTATAACTAACCTACATTTTACCTGTTGCCTCTTGTCTCTTTAGATAGAGAATTTTAATAAAAATATTGTTGGTAATTATTCCCGCAGATAGTGTATTTATCCGCTAGAAAATTCTAATCTAGTTCTGGCAATACTCGAAAAGTAAACAGGACTAATTATATGAATGAAAAGATTATCGCAGATACCTATGATAGAGGCATAATTCCCGCCGAAACAGCCGCACGAATCAAAAGAGAAGGAAAAAATTATAAACACATACCGACGGAGGAGGATCTTGCAAGTGCGGCCACTGATCATCAAACTGATATTAACAGTATTCGTACAACGGATGGTTATACTATGGATCAAGAAGGTTTGTTGAATAATTATCCAGTTGAACCGGAAATGTATTATCAAGTTCCTGGTGACGCACGGGAAATAGCCGAACAAGAAAAAGCTGAACGAATACGGGAATTACGAGAAGTCAATGAGGACAAAACAGGTCTATTAACGGAGAATTTTGATAAAAGAGGTAGAGGTCCAGGAATGATTTAATTTACCATTTATTTGATTTTCTCCCGAAAGGCTATGGCCGCATCTAAAGGATCTTCTGCTATTACATATTCGGACAAAATGGATAAATCTAAGTTTGGTAATAATTCACTTTTTGCCACCAATTCATAATTTTCATCCCGCAAATGATAAACGGCTTGATTGTTTTGAAAAAACCAAACTTCTGCCACAGCTAATCTTTTGTAAACCTCTAATTTATCAATTCCCCCACTGGTGACTACAACTTCAATGGCAAGATCAGGAACTTCTTTTTCTATGCCTATACAGTAGGATTCATCTGGTTCTACTCCTCCTCTTTTCGCTTGTTTACGGAAGGTGGTAGAACCAAGGGGAAAATAGCGGATACGTTTTTCTTCAAAGTAAATTTCCAGCAAAGATCCAATAATTGTTTTGCGAATTTCATGGCTACGACTTGGTGACATTAATTCTATGACTCCATCTAAATATGTAACTCTATATTGGAGGCTATCACCCAAATCATTGAGTAAAGCTTCATAGTTGTTCCAATTAACACCAGTGATAGTTTGCCGTTCTTCTGGATCTTCGGCTTGTAATAGTTCAGATAATTCTGGAAGTAAAAGCATAGAATTTCCTAAAACCGAATTATTGCTAACTTGATTATATTCTAATTTCCAGATCCCCGACTTCTCAAAGAAGTCGGGGATCTATATTCAAAAATTGTAAATAAATGTAAAGCTACTAATAAAATCTTTCTGAGAATTAGTTTGATCTAATCCGGTAAGTCACTCCCTGCGGTAGTCTAGATAAATGTTAATTTATCGCCTGGTTTGACAAAATAGTTTTATGACCTCAGTTTCTAGTCCTACGCGCACTATTCGCATTGGTTCACGTAAAAGCCAATTAGCTTTAGTTCAAACATACTGGGTACAAGCCCAACTCCAGAAAAGCTTTCCCGATATTACTTTTGAAGTTCATACCATGTCTACCCAAGGAGACAAAATCCTCGACGTAGCATTGGCTAAAATTGGCGATAAAGGACTATTTACCAAAGAACTGGAATTGGGCATGATCAATAAAGAGATTGATTTTGCTGTCCATTCTCTCAAGGACCTCCCAACCAATTTACCACCAGGTTTAACACTGGCCGCAATTACAGAACGGGAAAACCCCGCAGACGCAGTGGTACTGCACGAAAAGTATAAAGGTGAAAAACTTGAGACTTTACCCGCAGGTGCAGTAATTGGCACTTCTTCCCTGCGACGGTTGGCACAATTGCGCCATAAATTCCCCCATTTTACATTTAAGGATGTGCGTGGTAATTTGATTACACGCATGGCAAAACTGGATGCTGGTGAATATGATGCTCTAATTTTAGCAGTAGCGGGTTTAGAAAGACTGGAAATGAGCGATCGCATTCATCAAATTCTCTCACCAGAAATCTCCCTCCATGCCGTCGGACAAGGTGCTTTGGGGATAGAATGCCGCGCCGATGATACGGAAGTAATTACCTTACTTAAAGCTATTGAACACCCGCAAACACGCGATCGCTGTTTAGCGGAAAGATCATTTTTACGAGTTTTAGAAGGTGGCTGTCAAGTTCCTATTGGTGTAAATACGGAAATAATTAGTGATAAATTAACATTAAAAGGACTTGTCGCCAGCGTTGATGGTCAAAAAATAGTTCAGAATATAGTCACTGGCGCGGCGGCTGATGCTGAAAAATTAGGGGCAGAATTAGCAGATATTTTGCGACAACAGGGGGCTACAGAAATCTTGGAACAAATCTTTACCGAGATTCAACGAGGCTCATAAGATAATTGACAATGGACAATTGATAACTAACAAAAATATGCGAATTTTATTTGTAGCAGCAGAAGCTGCCCCCATTGCCAAAGTTGGTGGCATGGGGGATGTTGTAGGTGCATTACCTAAATTCTTGAGACAAATGGGACATGATGTACGGGTATTCTTGCCTTATTATGGCTTTGTTCCTGATAAAATGGTCGTCCCTGAAGAACCTATATGGAAAGGGTCTGCCATGTTTCAGGATTTTTCAGTTTACGAAAGTGTACTCCCTGGAACTGATATTCCTTTGTATTTATTCGGACATCCAGTTTTTCTACCTCGGCGGATTTATGGTGGAGAAGATGAAGATTGGAGATTTACCTTCTTTGCCAATGGTGCAGCAGAATTTTGCTGGAATTACTGGAAACCGGAAATTGTCCACTGTCATGATTGGCACACAGGAATGTTACCCGTATGGTTAAATCAATCTCCAGATATAACCAGTGTTTTCACCATTCATAACCTGGCTTATCAAGGACCATGGCGGTGGTATTTAGAGAAAATTACTTGGTGTCCCTGGTATATGCAAGGACATAATACCATGGCGGCAGCAGTCCAGTTTGCTGATAAGGTAAATACAGTTTCTCCTACCTATGCTGAACAGATAAAAACCCCTGCCTATGGTGAAGAAATAGAAGGGTTATTATCTTTTATTAGTGGTAAATTATCAGGGATAATCAACGGCATAGATACTGATATTTATGATCCCGCTAATGATAAATACATTCCTCAAAACTTTACCATAGATACCCTTGATCAACGTAAAGCTAATAAAATAGCCCTGCAAGAAGAAATGGGTTTAGAAGTTAATTCTAATGCCTTTTTAATCGGTATGGTGACAAGGTTGGTAGAACAAAAAGGCATGGATTTAGTATTACAAATCCTTGACCGATTTATGGCTTATACGGATGCTCAATTTGTCTTATTGGGAACAGGCGATCGCTATTATGAAACCCAAATGTGGCAACTTGCATCCCGTTATTCTGGACGTATGTCCACTTACCTACTGTATAACGATGCCCTTTCCCGTCGCATTTACGCTGGTACAGATGCCTTCTTAATGCCTAGCCGTTTTGAACCCTGTGGTATCAGTCAAATGATGGCTTTGCGTTACGGTTGTGTTCCTATTGTTCGTCGTACAGGGGGATTAGTTGATACCGTCAGCCACTATGATCCAGTCAATGAGGCAGGTACAGGTTATTGCTTTGACAGGTATGAACCCCTAGACCTATTTACTTGTATGATACGCGCTTGGGAAGGCTTCCGTTTCAAACCCCAATGGAGGGAATTACAAAAACGGGGAATGAGTCAAAACTTCAGTTGGTGTCAATCTGCTAAAGAGTATGATAAACTCTATCGTTCTATCTATGGTTTACCAGATATAGAACCAGAAGCGGAAATAACAGCAGAAACTGTTTAAGGTATTGTAAAAAGTTGGCATTTTAGGCAATTATTAATGGGGTGTTTATCTGGAATACCCCTTTTTAATAGAATTAACATTTTTTGGAGCAGGTTAACACAACTGGAGAATATTAAGTAGTTAACTATTTTGTCAGAATCAGGATATCCAGGATTTCAGGATTTATAGGATGGGAATTGTTATGATTCAATGATTCAATAAATAAATGTAGATGCTTGACATAAATAAAAAGTATGACCAAACTAACTAGTACAAGACAGCTATCAAGGATTGTTTTAAAAGGTTTCAAATCTATTGCAGAATGTGACCTTCAGCTTTCTCAACTTAATATACTTATTGGCTGTAATGGTGCTGGAAAATCCAATTTTATTGGCTTTTTTCGTATGATTGAGCAGATACTTGAGAAGAAACTACAAGTTTTTGTCAGTCGTCAAGGTGGACCAGATTCAATATTACATTTTAGTAGAAAAACAACTGAACAATTGGAAATTGAACTCTATTTTGGGCAAAACGGTTACTTCGCTACCTTTGAACCCACTCAGGATAACCGTTTGATGTTCTCCAAAGAATCTTTTTGGTGGATTCAGAAGGGAGAGATTAGAATCAGTAGTGGTCATTTTGAAACTCAAGCTTTAGAAGGTAGTCATACAAGGATGGACTATTATGTATTACCAGCTATGAAAAAATGGCAAGTTTATCATTTTCATGATACCAGCGACAGTGCTTATGTAAAACAACCTACTCCTATTAATGATAATATTTACCTGCGTCCAGATGCTCGTAATTTGGCAGCTTTTTTATATTTATTAAAAAACAATTATTCTCAATCTTATCAACAAATTGTCAAAACAATCCGACTTGTTGCACCTTTTTTTGATGATTTTTTATTGCGTCCTTCTCCACACAATCAGGACTTTATAGAACTAGAATGGTTTGAACAAGGTCAGGATATTCCTTTTAAAGCTCATCTGCTGTCTGATGGAACGCTGCGTTTTATATGTTTAGCAACGGTATTTTTACAACCTTCTATTTTACAACCAGAAACTATTTTAGTTGATGAACCAGAATTAGGTCTTCATCCTTACGCAATTACTATTTTAGCTTCTTTAATGCGTGCTACTTCTAGAGAAAAACAAGTAATTGTTTCTACTCAATCTGTAGAATTATTAAATGAATTTACAGCAAAAGATGTGATAGTTGTAGATAGAAAAGATGGTAAGTCATTACTGCGTAGATTAAATGAGGATGATTTACATGAATGGTTAGAAGATTATAGTTTAGGAGAATTGTGGAAAAAGAACATTATTGGAGGTAGACCTTCAAGATGATTCGAGTCAATATTTTTGTAGAAGGACAAACGGAAGAAACTTTTGTCAGAGAATTACTTTATAATCATTTTCTGCAACAAAACATATATGTTAATACTATCCTTCTAGGAGGTGCGGTAACTTATGGAAAAATTAGAAGAGAATTGTATCGTAAATGTTCTGAAGATAGCACCGCTTTTGTAACTACGATGTTAGATTTATATGGATTACCAAAAGATTTTCCAGGTAAAAGTTCTATTCCTACTACCAATAATCCTTTTGAAAAAGCTGAATATCTAGAAAAACAAATGGGTGTAGATATTGGAAAACAAAATTTTATTCCTAATTTATTGGTGCATGAGTTTGAGGGACTTCTTTATAGTAATCCTCAAGCTTTTTTAGCATGGTTTGATCAAAGTGTAGTAGAACATCTAGAAAGTGAGTGTAAATTATTTCCTTCACCTGAACATATTAATGATAGTCCGATAACAGCACCTTCTAAACGTATTCTTCGATGTTGTCCTCGATATGATAAACCATTACATGGTTCTTCAATTGCAATGGATATCGGTTTAGATACAATACGTAAACAGTGTCAACATTTTGATAAATGGTTAACGACATTGGAAAATATCAAGTAGTTAACTATTTTCTCAGAATCAGGATGTCCAGGATTTGAGGATTTATAGGATGGAAATTTTTATAGTTTTGCAAAATAGAGGTGAATCTATACTATTATTTATGAATAAATATGATATAATAGCCAATTATTAATCAACAAACGAAACTTACTTATGTCCTATAAAGTTAGTATTGTCATTGAAAAAGATGAACATGGATATTATGCTTATTGTCCTGAACTTCCTGGGTGTCAATCTGAAGGGGAGTCATTAGCAGCAGTACAGGCAAATATCAAGGAAGCTGTTGAATTATATATAGAAACATTATCAGAATTTGAGAAACAAGCACTTCAGCACAAAGAAATATTAACTATGACTTTGGAGGTAAAAGTTGCCTAAACTACCTCGCATAACTGCCAAAGAAGCTGAAAAACTACTATTAAATGCTGGCTTTATAGAAATGAGATGTAAAGGTAGTCACAGAATTTATTTTCGAGAAAATGTGAGAGTTTAATAATGTCTATGAACATGAGAGTTAATTATTATGCGAATTAAGCAAATTTCGGTTAGCGGCTTATTTGGAATTTTTGATCATGTAATTCCGTTGAATATGGATGAGAGAATCACCGTCATTCATGGACCTAACGGTTTTGGAAAAACAGCAATGTTGAGAATATTAAATGGATTTTTTAACTCTCGATACTCGGACTTGCAAACTATTCCCTTTAGTAAATTTTGCGTTGAATTTGATGATGGTAGTAATGTTGAGATTATCAAAAATATTGATAACTCAAAAGAAACAGAGAACAATTTTGTTTTTAATTTTCATGATAACCATGATAACAATAATGTAGATAGAACTAATTTTCAGCCAAAACGTCGTCCTGATATAGAAAATATTCCACTTAGTATTTTGGATGACTACATACCAGAATTGGAACGAATAGCACCTAAAAAATGGCTTTATACTCCTACTCAAGAAAATCTTTCTTTAGAAGAAGTTCTAGAGCGTTTTGGTGATTCATTGGGAATAAAATTTAAATCAGAAGCAGAACCCGAATGGTTTGAAAAATTAAAGAAAAATATTTATATTCGTCTGATAGAATCGCAACGGTTACTAAACTTATTTCCTAATCGTCCTTTCAAATCAGATGACAGAACACCTTCAATATTATCAACTGTTTCTGCATATTCTTATGAACTTGCCAAGCTAATGCAAGATAAGTTTAAGGAATATGGAACAATATCTCAATCTCTTGATAGAAGTTTTCCCATGAGGGTAGTAAAACAACAGTTATCACCAGATATAACAAATGAACAACTACGTAATCAACTTAATGAACTTGAAGACACTCGTTCTCGTCTTATAGAAGTAGGTCTTTTAGATCAAGATGAAGACTCAGAGTTTCAAATTCAACCACAAGACATAGATGAAAGTACCAAAAATGCTTTATCAGTATATGTTGAAGATGTGGAAAAAAAACTTAATGTTTTTACTGAAATAGCCACAAAAATTAATTTATTAAAAAGAATTATTAATAATAAATTTTCTTATAAAGAAATAAATTTTAGCAAAGAGCAAGGGTTCATTTTTACAACACTTTACAATTCCTCTTTATCTGATTCAAAAACTCTAGCACCAACTGATTTATCATCAGGTGAAAAACATGAATTAGTGCTGTTATATGAACTACTATTTAAAGTTGAACCTAATTCCTTAGTTTTGATTGATGAGCCTGAATTATCTCTTCATGTAAGCTGGCAAGTGCAATTCTTAAAGGATTTACAAGAAATTACAAAACTTGCTGATTTAGATATTCTCATAGCTACTCATTCACCAGATATTATACAAGATCGCTGGGATCTAACAGTTGAATTGAAAGGTCCGGTAAAATGAGAGAATTTTTAACCGTTGACCGTGTTGCTAACCAAATAAGATTACGACGTAGCACTTATTCAGGAACTTTCTTATTAGTTGAAGGAAGTTCTGATAAAACTTTCTATGAGCGATTTGTTGATAAATTAAGTTGTGAATTAGTCATTACTGCGGGAAAACCCTCTAGTAAACAGCGTGCTATTGCCATTTTAGAAATTTTAGAAAAATCAAATTTTCAGGGAATTTTAGCAATTGTTGATGCAGATTTTGATCGTCTGCAAAATACACCAGATACAAGTCCTAATCTACTCCGTACTGACACTCATGATCTTGAAACCATGCTAATCAAGTCATCTGCTTTAGAAAAAGTAATTAGTGAATTTGGTTCTGAAGAAAAAATTACCCAGTTGAATCGAGATATTAGAGAAGTATTAATTTCAGTTGGTGTTGCAGTTGGTTATTTACGTTATATTTCTCAATCTGATGGATTGAATTTGACATTTGAAGGTATAACTTTTAGCAAATTTATTGATGAAAAAAATTGGAAATTTAATGAAGTAAAACTCATTCAAGAAATCAAGAATAAATCTCAAGCTTTTTATTTGAAAGATGAAGATTTAGAAAAAAGACTAATTACTGAAAAAAGCAATAATCAAGATCCTTGGCAAGTCTGCTGTGGTCATGATTTAGTAGAAATCCTATCACTTGGGTTACGAAAAACTATTGGAACTAATAAAACGGTTGATGTTGAAGCAAATAGTCTTGAGCGTAATTTACGACTTGCTTATGAAGTAGCTTATTTTTACAAAACTCAGCTTTATTTGGAAATTCGCAAATGGGAAACCAACAATCAACCATTTCATGTTTTACAGATTATTGAATAAATATAGGATATCAACATTTTGTATCAGTCAGGGTAAAACCCGTGAGGAAGCTTTAGCTAATATTGAAGAAGCAATATCTCTCTACATTGAAGTTTTGCAAGACAGAAGTGAATTTATACCAATTTTTATTTGATAAATAATCAAACTCATCCTGAAAGTCCTTAAATCCTGGACATCCTGATTCAGACAAAAAACATTGCTGAATAACCAACAGAATGCCTTAAAATCTCCAACACCATGTAAAATACAGATTCCGGTCTGTATTTCCTCAATATCATGGGTAACACTTTTGGTCATCTTTTCCGAATTACGACTTTTGGCGAATCTCACGGCGGCGGTGTGGGCGTTATAATTGATGGTTGTCCCCCACAACTGGAAATTTCCCCAGAGGAAATTCAATTTGAACTCGATAGAAGACGGCCAGGACAAAGTAAAATCACCACCCCCCGCAAAGAAGCAGACACCTGTGAGATATTATCTGGGGTGTTTGAAGGGAAAACGCTGGGAACACCCATAGCTATCTTAGTCAGAAATAAAGATACCCGTTCCCAAGACTACGATGAAATGGCGCAAAAATACCGCCCTTCTCATGCAGATGCTACCTATGATGCTAAATATGGCTTGAGAAATTGGCAAGGTGGCGGCAGGTCGTCAGCCCGTGAGACAATAGGTAGAGTGGCTGCTGGTGCGATCGCTAAAAAGATTTTACATCAAGTTGCAAATGTAGAAGTTATCGCCTATGTCAAGCGCATTAAAGATTTACAAGGTGTAATAGATACGAATACAGTCACTTTAGCAGACGTAGAAAGCAATATTGTCCGTTGTCCAGATAGAGAAATTGCTAATACCATGATTTCATTAATAGAACAAACCGGTCGAGATGGTAATTCTATTGGTGGTGTGGTTGAATGTGTGGTGCGAAATGTTCCCAAGGGTTTAGGAGAACCAGTTTTTGATAAATTAGAAGCAGATTTAGCAAAAGCAGTCATGTCACTTCCTGCTAGTAAAGGTTTTGAAATCGGTTCAGGTTTTGACGGAACTTTGTTAACAGGTTTTGAACATAACGACGAATTTTATATTGATGAAAATGGGGAAATTAGAACAGTAACTAATCGTTCTGGAGGGATTCAAGGGGGAATTTCTAATGGCGAAAATATCATTATCAGAGTGGCTTTTAAACCAACAGCCACTATTAGAAAAGAACAAAAAACCGTCACAAAAGAAGGTGAAGAAACAGTTTTAGCAGGAAAAGGTAGACATGATCCTTGTGTTTTACCTCGCGCTGTACCTATGGTTGATGCTATGGTGGCCTTGGTTTTATGTGATCATCTCTTACGTCATTATGGACAATGTAAAGTATTGTAAAGTATTGTAATAGATCCTAAATTCTGATGGGGTGTTAATTTGGAATACCCCTTTTGCTTGATATAGTAATACTCAATCAAGTCTAACTGCATCAATATTTCTTATGACTACCATTAATACAGACCAAAACTACCAAAATCGCGTTAAACACTTTACTGCTTTAAAAGATAAGTATCAAGCTAATAACTATGAAGATTTTTCTCCTAATAGTCCACTTTATTTCATTCTCAGAAAAGCAGATTTAGGAATTGAAATTCTGGATTTAGAATATATTTGGCTGCAAAAAGAAAACCTTTTAGCAACGGTTCAATTTATTAGAACTGAACAGCAGCAAAGAATTAAAGATAGGGTAGATTTGGGTGTTGAATTTACAAAAATTAAGTCAAAATATCAAGTTAATAATGATCATATTTCTTGGACTGTCAGTCCTTTATATTTTATACTTTGTAAAGTAGATTCAGGTAATTTTCTCACTGAAAAAGAATTTAATTGGTTAATCTCAAATGGGTTTAAAAAAGTAAATTCAATTGCTATTGAAAATCAAAAATTTATTAGTTTAAAATCTAAGTATAACGCTAATAAATATCAAGATTCTCATTCTGATAGTCCACTTTATCCTATTCTCAAAAAAATAGATATCTCAGAACGTTTAACTGAGTTAGAATATAAATGGTTAATAGAACAGGAACTTTCAGAAACCTTAGAATTTGTTAAACAACAAGAAGCAACAAGAAGAAATGAGTTTATTAAATTAAAAGAAAAATATCAAGCGACTAAATATAAAAGTGGATCTTTATCAACTCCATTATATCCAATTTTGCAAAAATTAGAAGCAGAAGAAAATTTAATTGATACCGAACTTACTTGGTTAAAAGAACAGGAACTTATTGAAACTATTACTATTGCTGAAGAAAAGGAAAAAACAAAAGAATTTGCAGCTTTGAAGATTAAGTATCAAGCCACAGAATATGAAGATTTATCTCCCAAATCTCATCTTTATAAAGTTCTGAAAAATATTGATTCAGGTAATTCTTTAGGAGGACAAGATGTTAATTTCCTGAAAAAGCGTAAATTACTGGAAACCATCAAATTAGCTAATGATAAATACATTAATCATTTAAAATCTAAAATTGAAGAGAATGGATTATTAACTGATTCGGAAATTGAATGGTTAAAAAATAATGGACGGGAAGATATTATCAGTTTAGTTCAAAAACGACTATTTTCTATTTTAAAGTCAAAATATGCTGTTTCAAATTATCAAGATCAATCACCAAATAGTCCTTTATATCTCATTTTACAAAAATTAGAAAAAGATGAGAGAATAGAACCTAAAGATGTTGGTTGGTTACAAGAAAATGAGCTTTTTTATGATAGAATCTGGAATAAATACCACGGTATTGAAGCTAATTTTTATCAACAGGAATTTAAACGCACTGGTAATAGATGGAATTTAGTAAATGCTAGTAGCCATTTACGTAAAGCTGATAGATCAAAATCAGCATTAGAGTTAACAGATAATTTACCACTCAACAGCATTAAAGATAATAAACTCAAGTCTGCTTTATTAACTACTAGAGGTGGAGCGTTTAGAGATTGTTATAAATTAGATGATGCAGAAATTTGCGCTCTTCAAGCAATTAAATATCAAGCAGATAGTCATCATCCCTATACATTAATGGGAGCTATTTGTTATCAACAAGGTAAATATTTTGAAGGTGATAAGTGGTTTAATGAAGCAATTAAACATGGTGCTAAACCTTTAGATATGGATTCAGAAATTAAGTCAGTTTTAAACAAGACAAAAGATCAAAAACAGCGTCAGGAGTTAGTTAATTATCTTTTGAAAAAAGACTCATACCTTTATGCTTGGGCTAAAGATTATCTGAAAAAACAGCAAGATAAAAAATAACATTCTTGTGGGGTGGGTATCCCTGCCCGCCCAAATATGTAAATTAGGTGCATTTTAGTTTATGATAATACCACAGTGTGGCCTTATCTATATTCTATTTTATTTATGAGATCCAGAATTGAAAATAACATTTTATTTATTCATAAGGAAGATGTACCAGAATTTAAAAAAGGCGGTTCGGTAGTTAGAAATTCCTACTTTTGGGCTTTACGTTCCATTGCTGGCCGTGCTAAACGTTATCATGATTGGGAATACGAATCAGAAGTTTGGGTTGCACTAGAAAGAATGCTTTTATCTTTTACTGAATCAGGATATTTAGGTTATCGAGAAACAATTTTAGAGTTTCCTTTATCACAGGGTGAAATTCCCGATATTTTACGAAATGTAGCTACTTGGGAATAATCCATTTTCATTTTTTTGAGGATGTTTTAAATTAAAATGGAGAAACTTTAAATCATATTTTGATTGGGTTTTATTCTGATGGGAAAATTCAGATAATACACGGAAATCCAGTAAGTTAAGCTCAAACATGACAATGTTTAAGCTAAAACCCCCTACAATTCAACCAATTTAAAACCCCAAATTTTCAAAACAGTAGTTGCTAATTCTGGATCTATACCATCATAAGCCTCCCATTCCGAATGCGGGTCTTTAGGATGTCCCTCACCCACATGACCTGCAATTTTTATGACCGGAATATTCACTACGTAATCACGTTCCATTCCCTTGGGAATAGCTAATTGGATTCTCCGGCCTACAAATTTCGCCCCGCTGGATTTAGCTACGGTTTCACGAACTAAACAAATATCACCAGCAGTTCCCCAAGTAGTTTGGTAGGTGTACAGAAATGATATATAGCTTTCTGGCTTGATTGATCTTTTGAGAACTTGCATTATTTAATCCTTACTGATTTCGGTTCAAGAATTTCATCTAAATACTACCTGCTATATTATAATTTCCTGCTTTTGATAGAATCACACAAGGGGTTTTATCTATGAAATTACCCCTTGCGACAATTCCTAACCTACGCAGGTATAAACTGTAATGATACGCCATTCATACAGTAGCGCAAGCCGGTTGGTTTGGGACCATCATTGAATACATGGCCTAAATGTCCACCACAATTACTGCAATGCACCTCAGTTCTGGTCATAAAAAATGACCTGTCTGTAGTCGTAGCAATTGCTCCCTCAATTGGCTTAAAAAAGCTCGGCCAACCAGTACCACTATTAAATTTAGTCTCTGAAGTAAACAAAGCTTGTCCACAACCAGCGCAGACATAAGTACCAGGTTCATATTGCTTATCCAGGGGACTGGTATGAGATGGTTCTGTACCATGTTTCCGCAACACCCGAAACTGTTCTGGTGTCAGGATACTCTTCCACTCTTCTTCAGTCTTAGTCACTGCAAACTCTGTATTAGAAAGTGCCATTGTTTCTGAACTCCAATTGATATAACGGGAAAAAAAGGCTGTACCGACTAATACGGCACCCATTTGCAAAAAATAACGTTTGTCCATAAACCTATTATTTGCTATTATTTGTTATTTTTCTTGTCCTACCCTAACCAACTCTAACAAGTTTCTCAATTTTCCCAGAAATTAAGAAAAATTAACTCAAAACCTCTTGCCTAATTGAGAATTATATGTAATAATCTGCAAATAAATCTTGGAAACTACTTCTCAAATCTCCCATAAATTCAGAAAATGAACTCAAAACCTCTTACCTAATTGAGAAAAATATGTAATAATCTTTTTTAAAGCAATTCTCTAAAAATGTCTTGCCTAATTCAGAAAAATATGTAATGCTCGTAGGATAAATTTTAAAACTACTCTATCTCTATCGGGTTATCGGTCTTTACAACCCAAAGCCCGTAAAATGTCAAGTTTGTATCTCTGTCTAATCACCAATACTGATAATCGAATCATGAGACAAGAATCTGATTTACTCTCTGAGATATGTGATTTTCTTTACCCTCGCAGTTCCTATTACGGTCAGTTTAAACCGGAATATTTAGTTTTTAATGCTAATCTCCAAGAATTTGCTCAACGGGTAAATTATATTTGTAATTTACAAACAGGTGGTAAAATATCTCCACAGGAGGCTTACAAACAAATTCATAGTTTGTGGAAACAATTAAAACAGGCTAAAAAACAGTTAGAAATTGAATAAAGATTTTTGATAAGTAGGTTTTGAGATTAATGGGAAATGATTTAGAATTAGAAGCCAAAGATTACATTATTTTAGCTCAGTCTTTAGCAGCGGAATTTGCCCAAACTGCTATGGAAAGAGATGCTCAAGGAGGTACACCAAAACCAGAACGGGATAGTTTGCGACAAAGTAACCTACTCAAGCTGATTATCCCTCAAGAATATGGAGGAATTGGCGCGAACTGGATAACTACATTCCAAATAGTTCGGGAATTTGCTAAAGTTGATAGCTCCTTAGCTCATGTTTTCTCATATCATCAAATTGGGGTAGTTATTCCCCATATCTTTGGTACAATTGAGCAGAAACAATATTACTATAGCGAAACCGTTAATCATAATTGGTTTTGGTGTAATGCTCTTAACCCTAGAGACAAAAGAGCAGTTATTACAGCACAGGAAAATCATTTTTTACTTAATGGTAGTAAAAGCTTTTGTTCCGGTTCTGTTGATTCTGATATTTTACCACTTTCAGCTATTGATCAAACAACGGGAGAATTAATTATTTTAGTCATTCCCAGTCGGAGACAAGGAGTAAAAATTAATATCGATTGGGATAGCATGGGACAACGCCAAACTGATAGCGGTAATATCAACTTTGACAATGTGATTGTTTATCCCCAGGAAATCATTGGTGCTAGATACAATCAAAATTCTATTTTTACTACTATTCGTTCTTGTATAACTCAACTCAACCTGGCTAATATTTATTTAGGTATTGCTGAGGGTGCTTTTGCGTCAGCTAAAAATTATACTCAAAACCGTAAAAAACCTTGGTTGACATCAGAGGTGGAATGTGTTACTAAAGATCCTTTTATTCTTCACCACTATGGTACTATGTGGGTAGACTTACAAGGAGTAAAGGCCTTAGTTAACCAAGCCATAGAATTACTACAAGCAGCTTGGGAAAAAGAACACAACCTCACCCCAACACAAAGGGGAGAATGTATGATAGCTGTGAATACCGCTAAAGTTGCAGCAACCAAAGTAGGTTTAGACATTACCAACCGCATTTTTGAAGTTATGGGCGCATCCTCTACGAGTCAAAAATATGGCTTTGATCGTTATTGGCGAAATATGCGTACTTTTACACTTCATGATCCGGTTGATTATAGACTGCGGGAAATTGGTAAATGGGCTTTGAATGATGAATTTCCCCAAACTGGTGCTTATTAATTTTAATTTTTTTTAATGTTATTCTTTAGTTTACAATCAGAAGCATAACGCTAATGTGCCAACTTCTAGGAATGAACTGCAACGTACCCACAGACATTTGCTTTTCCTTTGAAGGATTCTCCGCACGGGGGGGAAAAACAGATGAACATAGCGACGGTTGGGGAATTGCTTTTTTTGAAGGGAAAGGATGTCGAATTTTTCTAGATGCTGAAGCTTCTATAGCCTCACCAATTGCTGAGTTTATCCGTCAGTATCCCATTCATTCTACTCATGTTATCGCCCATATTCGTAAAGCTACTCAAGGGGAAATAGCCCTAGAAAACTGTCACCCTTTCCGTCGAGAACTTTGGGGAAGATATTGGGTATTTGCTCATAATGGCAATTTACCAGATTTTTACCCAGAAAACAATGGTGTTTTTCAACCCGTAGGTGCTACTGACAGTGAAAGAGCGTTTTGCTTAATCCTCAATACTTTGCGATCGCATTTTCCCCAAGGACAACCACCCCTAAAGGAACTTTACCACACATTACAGACAATTACCAAGGAAATAGCAGCTTGTGGATCTTTTAACTATATACTCTCAGACGGAGATCACTTTTTTACCCATTGTTCCACTAAACTTTGTTACATTATTAGACAAGCACCCTTTGCGGCCGCTCACTTAATTGATGAAGAAATGACTGTAGATTTTAGTGAATTGACTACACCAAGCGATCGCGTTGCTGTGATTGTCACTACACCACTTACGGATAATGAAGTTTGGACACCAATTCAACCGGGAGAATTATTAGTATTTGAGGATGGTTTACCACTACAAAATATCTAGATTTAACTGGATATTTGCCAAGAATGCTGATTTTGAGGACATGGACAAGAAGAGGGATAAACGCAGCAACCCCTCTTTTTGATTCCGGTATTAAATTAAATTACAATCTGGTATATTTAGCGTCGTCCACTTTGAATTTTGTCAAAGATAGCACCATCCTCAAAGAACTTCTTCTGGACACCATTCCAACCCCCTAGACTATCTATAGTATATAGTTTGACAATCTTAGGGAATTTATTCTGTACTTCTTTGGATACAGTTGGGTCAACTGGACGAAAACCAACCTTAGTAAATTCCCTCTGTGCTTGAGGAGTAAATAAGAACTTAACAAAAGCTTCAGCAACTTCACGATTTCCATGTTTATCCACATTTTTATCCACAACTGCGACAGGAGCGTCTATAGAAATATTTACTGAGGGAATTGTGTAAGTTATATCTGTTTTTCCCTGTTGTGCAGCCAAAATGACTTCGTTCTCATAGTTTAATAATACATCACCCTGACCTTTTTTGTAAAAAGCATCACTAGATTCTCGTGCATCTTTGGGTAATACAACTACATTTTTAAAGACATTAGTAACAAATTTCAAGGCCTGGCTTTCATTTCCGCCATTTTTCACCACAGCACCCCATAAAGCTAAAAAGTTCCATTTAGCACCACCAGATGTTTTTGGGTTTGCAGTGACAATTTTAACATCAGGTTTAGTTAAATCACTCCAAGTATTAATTTTTTTGGGATTACCGTTACGAGTTTCCAAAGCTACCACCGAACGAGTAACAATGGAATTATTTGGAGCTTGCTTCTCCCAACCTGGTTGAATTAAGCCGGCTTTTTCGATTTTTTTAATGTCCCCAGCCAATGCCAATGCTACCACATCTGCACGTAAACCATCAATGACAGCACGGGTTTGAGAACCAGAACCACCGTAACTTTCACGAATGATCACATCTTGGCCTTTTTCTCTTTTCCATTTTGCTACAAAGTCGGGAATAATTTTTCCGTAAGCAGCCTTGGTGACTGCGTAGGAAACTAGGGTAATTTCAACTTTTTTCCCACTTTGACTAATTATTTGCGTTCTCTGGGTTGAATTTGCGAATACAGGTAAAATTGTACTGATACTTAAACCAGTTGCTAAGAATAAAGCGGGAAATAATGGCTTTGTTGTTACAAAATTATTTGTCATGGTGTCCTTAACTGCGTATTAATATAATCTACGATACTTCTGTCGGAATATCGTATTTATTTGTCAGAAAAAGCATATCAGATACAATAAATAAAATCAATAGTTTTTACACTGAAAAATAATCATTTTCCTATCGGATATTGTATGTATTATATATTGCAATTATTATTAATTTATTAATAATAATTAAATTGCTTAAAAATCTTATTTGGTAAGTATTTTAGCAGGATGTATTATAAAATAATTATTAAATTAAAGTGTTTAAAGTATTAAGTTATTAAGTAATTATTCTTTATCAATCAGAAGGAAGATGATCATAACTTGATACCTGAAAATTAAAGATGTTGTCATTTGTCCCACATACTGCTAAAATCTCCCTATTCCCTATCGTCAATATGCAGTTTTACCTGGTATTGATTACTAAATACCTGCAAAGGGCTTGTAATTACAATCTTGCGTTTTAGCAAAATTCAAAGAGATTAAAGGAGAAAAGATGAATTTGTGGTATAAATTACTAAAAATACAGCAACAGACCTGGAGAGCAAATTCCCTCAAAGGCTTTGTATCACTTTTTTTAGTAGGAACTGTATTGAGTGTATCTCTCGCTGCTTGCTCTGGGATAAAAAGCAGTAATTCAGCAAATAAAAAAGGCAATGTAGAACTAACCATTGTATCATTTGCTGTTACTAAAGCTGCTCATGAGGCAATTATTCCCAAATTTGTGGAAAAATGGCAAAAAGAACATAATCAAACTGTAGTTTTTAAGCAAAGCTACGGTGGTTCTGGTTCACAAACTAGGGCTGTAGTTGATGGTTTAGAAGCAGATGTTGTTCATCTAGCACTAGCTTTAGATACGCAAAAAATTGAAAAAGCGGGATTAATTCAGCCTGGGTGGGAAAAAGAATTTCCTAATGACGGTATTGTGACTAAATCTGTTGCAGCTTTAGTAACTCGTGAAGGTAATCCCAAAGCTATCAATAACTGGGCTGATTTAGTCAGAGATGATGTTAAATTAATTACCGCAGATCCTAAAACTTCTGGGGTAGCGCGGTGGAATTTTTTAGCACTTTGGAATTCAGTAATTAAAACAGGTGGAGACGAAGCAAAAGCAACGGAATTTGTGACTAAAGTTTATAAAAATGTCCCCGTCTTAACCAAAGATGCTCGTGAAGCTACAGACGCATTTTTTAAACAAGGCCAAGGTGATGCTTTAATCAATTATGAGAATGAAATTGTTTTAGCCCAAGACAAGGGTGAAAAAACTAATTATATTCTTCCTGATGTGAATATTTCCATTGATAATCCCGTTGCTATTGTTGATAAAAATGTTGATAAACATGATAATCGTCAAGTAGCGGAAGCTTTTGTTAAATACTTGTTTACTCCTGAAGCACAAGAGGAATTTGCAAAAGTGGGATTTCGTCCTGTAAATGAAACAGTGGCTAAAACTAAGGAATTTGTGGACAAATATCCGCCCATAAAAACTTTGAGTACAGTTCAAGAATTAGGTGGTTGGGATACTGTTCAGAAAAAATTCTTTGCTGAAGGAGCAATTTTTGATAAAATTCAAGCTAAGAATAAACGGTAATTTTTGAGTTATGAACCTATCTTCTGGTGTAACAACTAATATTAAACCTGGGAAGGTGTTTTTAAAAAATTTAATTCATCTTCCTTGGACTTGGCGAATTACTTTGGGATATTTAACTATCATGTTATTTATTCCCATTGTCGCCATGTTTCTCAAGGCCAGTACAGAGTCACCTGCGAAGTTTTGGGAAATTGCCACTAGTGACTTAGCATTGGCGACCTATAACGTAACATTTGTTACGTCTTTATTGGCTGCTTTACTTAATGGCGTGTTTGGAACTTTGATTGCTTGGGTATTAGTACGGTACGATTTTCCTTTTAAAAGGATTATTGATGCTACAGTAGATTTACCTTTTGCATTACCAACATCCGTAGCAGGTTTAACACTGGCAACAGTTTATAGTGATAATGGCTGGTTGGGTTCACTGTTAGCACCAATGGGCATTAAAGTATCCTTTACCCGTTTGGGTGTGGGAGTGGCCATGGTATTTATATCCTTACCCTTTGTGGTGCGGACTGTACAACCTGTACTTCAGGAAATGGAAGCAGAAATTGAAGAAGCGGCTTGGAGCTTAGGTGCTTCTCAATGGCAAACTTTCTGGAAAGTAATTTTACCTCCTTTATTACCGACAATTTTAACTGGTGTCGCTTTGGGCTTTTCCCGTGCTGTGGGAGAATACGGTTCAACAGTAATTATTTCTTCTAATACACCCTATAAAGATTTGATTGCACCTGTGTTAATTTTTCAACGTTTGGAACAATATGACTATTCTGGTGCAACTGTAATTGGTGTGGTTTTATTAGGAATTTCTTTGGTTTTGTTATTAGCAATTAATTTCTTACAAGCTTGGGCAAGAAGATATGACAGTAGATAAAGTCAAAAATGGAAAAAAACAAAGTTGGGTACCAAAAATTTTAATTGGTGTAGCGATTTCCTACTTATTTCTGGTTCAATATATTCCCGCTATTAATGTTTTTTTTGAAGCCTTCAAAAAGGGATATGAACCATTTTTATCTAACCTGACAAAACCAGAATTTCTCCACGCAGCTTGGTTAACTTTATTATTAGCTGTAATTTCTATTCCTCTAAATGCAGTTTTCGGTTTATGTGCAGCATGGGCGATCGCTCGGCATAAATTCCCAGGACGTGCTATAGTTCTCAGTATCATCGACCTACCCTTTTCTATCTCCCCAGTTGTCGCCGGTTTAATGATAGTTTTATTGTACGGGAAACAGGGTTGGTTTGGACCTTGGTTAGAAGCATTAGATATTAAAATCATCTTTGCTTTTCCCGGAATGGTCATGGCTACGGCTTTTGTAAGTATGCCTTTTGTTGCTAGGGAAGTAATTCCGATTTTAGAGGAATTTGGCAAAGACCAAGAAGAATCTGCCAGAACCTTAGGTGCAAATGATTGGCAAATTTTTTGGCGAGTCACTTTACCCAGTATTCGCTGGGGTTTACTCTACGGTTTAATCTTAACAAATGCTAGAGCAATGGGCGAATTTGGTGCAGTTTCTGTGGTCTCTGGTAACATTGCTAATACAACCCAGAGTTTACCATTATTTGTGGAAGATGCTTACAAACAATATGAAACCGAAGCGGCTTTTTCTGCTGCTGTAATTTTGGCACTTTTGGCGGTTGTTACTTTGATACTCAAGGAAATTCTAGAACGAAAAACCCGTATTAAAGAAGTTGAATAACTAACGGGTAATGGGTAATAGGTAATGGGTAATAGGTAATAACAAATTAGGAGTTGTTATGAGTAGTGAAAATCCCTTGATAAATAAGAGAATTAGAGTCAGAATTTCTCAAGATCATCATCAAGAACCCGTAATTTCTCGCCTAGTTTCCGAATATAACTTAACTGTCAATATCAAGGCCGCAATTCTTGGACCAAATGGTCAAGGTGATGGTTGGTTTGACTTGGATTTACAAGGAACAGAAATACAAATTCAAAATGGGTTAAATTATTTGCAAGAATTGAAATTGCGAGTTTGGGATGAAAACAGTATTAGTAATTGGTGAAAAATTGGTGAACAAATTGTAGGACGGTAATAGTAATGAGAATTAATAATAATGGCTCAACTTTGATATACTGTAGTTAATTTGCACAAACATTTCTCATTTCGGGTTGAAGGTTAATACAATGGTACTCGAAGCCCCGTCTATCAAAGCTAAAACAACCATCACCTGGGAACCTCTACCAGCTAATTTTATATTACCAGACGATCCTGTGGAAAATATTCAACAACCCGCCCTTGCAGCGGCTTTAACCGATGCTTTGGGAGCTTCAGGATATATCCAGCCAGAAATGCTAATTGGCTCGAATTTGGGGCTGGTAGCAACAGTTAATAAAAAAATTGTCGTCAAAGCTCCAGACTGGTTTTATGTTCCTCAAGTACATTCCGTACCAGAGGAGGTAATTCGTCGTAGTTATACCCCTAATACAGATGGTGCAGCAGTCACAATTGTGATGGAATTTCTCTCAGAAGCAGAGGGGGGAGAACTATCCATTAGATCAACACCTCCCTATGGTAAACTGCATTTTTACGAGCAGATTCTCCAAGTACCCACTTATGTGACTTATGATCCCTATGATCCTAGTTTAGAAGTCCGTTATTTGCAAGATGGTAGATATATTTTACACCCAGTAGATAATCAAGGGCGGTTGTGGATTCCACAATTGGAATTATACCTGGGAATTTGGTCTGGGGAAAGGTTGGGACAAACCATGAACTGGCTACGTTGGTGGGATAAATCAGGTAATTTACTGCTATGGAGTTCAGAACAAGCAGAACAAGAACGTCAAAAAGCAGAACAGGAAAGACAAAGAGCAGATAGAGAACATCAAAGAGCAGAAAGACTAGCTGCTAAATTGCGGGAATTGGGAATTGATCCAGAACCGTAGCACCGTGTAAAATCGTAGGTTGGGTTAAGCAACAGCGCAACCCAACAAAATCCTACAAATTATAACCGTAGGTTGGGCAACAGCGCAACCCAACAAAATTCTATCAAAATCCTATAAACTGGAACTTAAACCCACACGGAAAGTAAAACCAGGGCTATAAATTCGATTAACTCGTTCGTACTGTTCACCTAAGATATTTTCTAGGTAAAAAGTTAGTCCCAAATTTTTATTTACAGGAATGCGGCCACCAAAATTTAAATTAAAGAAAGATGGTGCAAAATCTATATTTTTTTCTCCAGCACTACTGTTATTAAAAATAGAACGACGAGAACCACTATTATAAGTAGCATATAAATTACCCTCCCATCCATCTTTTTGATAACCAATGCCAGTTTGTAGCCAAGAATAGGGAATTAACCCTAATTGTAATCCTTTTTCTGTACCAGTTTTGATTTGAGCATCTGTATAAGTGTAGTTGAGAAAAGTTGACCAATTACGACTAACTTTTAATTGCAATGCTGTTTCTAAACCATTGGTATCAACTAAACCAATATTTTGCCATTTTCCACTAATTATTCCCAAACGATTATCTAAACTATTTCCAAAATAAGTAAATTGTCCTAACAGTTTTTCCGAGAATTTGACATCTACTCCCGCAGTCCAAGTAGAACCAGTTTCCGGTTTTAAATCCGGGTTAGAATTCCAATTATGAACAGTATCAAAAACATATAATTGATCTAATCCAGGATTGCGTTGCGCCCCCGCCCAACTACCACGAAATGCGACTATTGGATTAACAGTATAACGTAAACCTCCACTGGGATTAAAATAACTACCAAATTGACTATCAAAGCTTTGTCTTAACCCTAAATCTATTTGGATATCATCGTCAATTACCCAGGTATTAACAGCGAATAAAGCTGTATTTAAAACGCTTCTATCTTCTCTTTCATTTTTAGGAATTAGGACAGGATTCGTACTCAAAACATTGCCAATTAAATCGGTATTTTTTAAGTCTAAACCCCAGCGCAATTGATGATTTTCAGTGAGTTTCCATTCATGATCTAACCTGGTTTTAAATTGTTGTGTATCTAAAACTCCAGTTCTGTAAAATGTCGCTCCCGTTGGTCCATAAGTGCTAAAATAATCTCGGTTGTAGCCTAATGTAGTTGTTAAATTGGAATCTTCCCCTTCACCCAATTTAGTTTTCCAAGATAAACCAACATTTAAACCATCATGATCTAATCTATCTTTTTGTAAGGGGAAACCAAAATAAATTAAACCCCGACGGCTGCTGAGGGTAGTTACATCTAAATTTACAGAATTTTTAGGATCTAAATCTATACCCACACTACCAAAATAAGTGCTAGTAGCCGTATCTGCATTGAATAATTTTCCTTCACTATCTCTATTTGCAGCCCCAACAGGAACAGGATAACGGTTATCTATAAAGAACCTTTCAAAGCTAAAATTGTATTTTACCTTATTAGTTGAACCACCATAAGTTAACTGTTGATTATTTAAATTTAATGACCCAAATTCTAAACTTCCAGTTAATTTTGGTTTACCATAACCTGCTTTTGTGATAATATTCACAACTCCACCAAAAGCCGAAGAACCATATAAAGAAGAAGCAGTACCGCTATATAATTCCACCCTTTCAATAGCCTCCACAGGAATGCTATTTAAATCAGTTGCACCATGATAGGTACTAATATTTGTATTAATCTGTCTACCATTAATTAAAAATACAGATTGTTCAATAGAAGCTCCTCGATAATATGTTCCTGTGTGAATATCTGCACCATGTCCCACATTATTAATTGCAAAACCGGGCATTTTTTTCAAAACATCAGCAACACTAGTTGCACCCTGTTTTTTAATTTCTTCTTTTTCAATTACATAAGTAGGAGTAGATTCGGGAAGAAGGTCTTTTTCTCCAATCGTTTCTAGAGATATGTCTGGATCATTGGTAGGTGTTAAATCTGCTTCTGAATTGGGTTCTGTGTTAACTTCATTTTCTCCTGGTTGTTGAGTTAATAATTCAGCATTTGTGCTGGGTAATTGAATTTCATTTAAATTAGGAAGATCTGACTTTACTGCATTTTTATTATCCTCATTATCAGCAGCTATAGAGGGAAATCCTACTAATAAGCTCAATAAAGATACTGGTAGAACAAAGAATTTTCTATTCATATTTGTCAACTCACACCCGGTAATAACAATCACTAATTGGAATTTTCCCTATTAATAGCAACAGTGTCAAAAGACAAGCTGTCATAGTTGAATTAATCTAGCAAATAAGAGGGTGACTAGAAGTCACTGCTACACAAACAAAGTCCGCCTACTCAGACTAATAGGAACTTAAAGCACACAGATTATCGGTTTGCTTTTGTGTCCGCGACTTTTAGTCACCCACGCTAGGTTTTTCTCTTTGACGTTCTTAACGTTTACGGTAAAGTTGCGATCCTTTCATGATAAACTTAAGTTCGGTTCTCACTCCTTTTCTTCCTCCCTCTTTAGGTGTTAACTTCCAGTCTTGTGCATATTTTTCGGCTGCTTCGTCTAGTTCGCTATCACCACTAGAACGAATTAACCGTACCTGCGTAACAGTACCATTGTCATCTGTATCAATAGCAATTAATGCAGTACCTTCTGCACCACGCCTCCTGGCTCTATCTGGGTACTTAATTTGACACGAAATACATTCTGCTGCACGATCTAACTTAGAACTATTTTCTATCACGGGTTTGGGTGCGGTAGCTATTGGTTTATTTTCTGCTTCAGCACCATTACCTAAACCATTACCATTACCTAAACCATTACCATTACCTAAACCATTACCTAAACCATTACCATTACCACTACCATTACCACTACCATTACCATTCCTATTCTGCGGTAACTGCGTGAAAACGGTGGGGTTTGCTGAGGGGATATTGTAGGGACTAATATTGGTTGTAATTTCTGAATTTAATGGTGGGATATCTGTTGGTTTTGTATCTCCTTGGGGTTGAGTAGACGGGAAGTTATTTGAGTTTTCATCTAATTTCTGTATTGGGTTGATTTTTGGTAATTTCAATATGGTCTCAGGTTGAAAATTCGTGTTTTCAATTTGGTCTCTTTTTACAGGTTTTTCTATAGTCTCAGGTTGAAAATTCGTGTTTTCAATTTGGTTTATTTTTACAGGTTTTTCTATAGTCTCAGGTTGAAAATTCGTGTTTTTAAGTGGGTTACTTTTTGGTAGTTTTGCTATTATTCTGGGTTCAAAATTGTTAACTGTTTGCGATGGTTTAGTGATAAAGTGATTGGTGATTTTTGGTTGGTAATATTTAGCTAGAGGTGGTACAAATGAATTGATTAGACTACTACCTTTTTCTGTTGGTATGGAAATTTCTTCGCTGTTATTTCCACCACCGCTACTACCAGAATTTATCTTGACTGGAGATTTTATTTCTGTTGCTGGTTGAACCACTTTTTGGGGTATGGTTTCCAAAATTGTCAGTTCAATTGGTTCTTCTCTAGCTTCAGGAACTCTGTGAAAAAACTTATTAATACTTAAAGCTAGTACCCCAATATGCAATGTTGCTGAAACAATGAGACTATAGAAAAGAAAAGTTTTCAATGCTTCTGCTTCTTTTTCGCGCTGTTCTATGATAAAACCTGATAACCCCATATTTTATTACTAGTTTTGATAATTAATTATTTATTTGATTGAGATTGAGAATACAGTAAAAAATGAAATGAATATGATTACTAGTACACTGCGGTGTAGATAAAATGGCAATTCTCAATCGCCAAAAAGCTTACTCTATATTATTTTTGACTTTTGACCTTTAACTTTTGACTTTTGACTTCCGCCCTGCGGTACTAGTCCACGCAGGTAGACTTTGTTTGTGTAGTAGCGATTTATAATCTCCATATACCTTGAAAAGAAAACTAAATTAAGTTCAGTATAAATACTTGGCGGGACAAAAAGCCCCGCATAACAGCTTAAACCATCAAATCAGATGTAAACTTACTTCTTCCAGTCCTTATCAGCTTGTTCTAGTACATAAGCAGCTACATTTTCTATTTGTTCTGGTTTTAACTTGTTACCAAAAGCTGGCATAGCTCCTTTACCGTTAGTAATTTGAGTTGCAATTGCTTCAGCAGAGTACATACCGTATTTTTCCAAAGCGCCCTTTTTCAAGGTTTTAGCAGCATTAACTAAATTTTTACCACCAAGGTGACACTGAGCGCAATTAGCTTTGAATAATGCGGCTCCATTGGCTGTATCTGCCGCTAAAGCGGGACTACTGAAGGCAAAAGTGAAGATAGCTACGCTTAATAGTAATACGGAGATAATCTTTTTCATCTGGTGTTCTCTCTACAACAATATCTGAGTCGGTGCAAATATCCTTTATAATTCTCATTTTATTTGATTCCATTAGTCAAACGACAGACTGTCGAACTTGGCTCTAATAATTGAGAATTGGAGATTAATTGATTGATATTTTCAGGGTTTTGGTAAAATGTAAAATTATGTAAATGGAAATTAAAGACCGGCTAAAAGAATCTGTTTATTTTTGATTTGCTAATTGGGTAAGACCTGTTTCTGTCACTCGACAAATCCGCCAATCTTCTAAAATATCTGCTCCCATATTACGGTAAAATTCTTGGGCTGATACATTCCAATCTAAAACACTCCATTCTAACCGCCCACAATCCCTTTCTACAGCTATTTGAGCTACTTTGGTCAAAAGTGCTTTACCAATGCCTTGACGGCGATATTCTGGGGAAACAAAGATATCTTCTAGGTAAATGCCTGGCTTGGTCAGAAAGGTGGAATAATTATGAAAAAATATGGCAAAACCTACAGCCTGACCGTCAATTTCGGCTATAATTGCATCTACATATTTTGGTGAACCAAATAAGTGATCTTTAAGTGCTTCTGCATTACCAATTACAGCATGGGATAGTTTTTCATATTCTGCAAGTCCTTGAATTAATTGAAAAAGCGTTATGACATCACTAGCTTGAGCAAATCGAACAATTAAATTAGTATTAGCAGTCATTAGTCTGTAGTTTATAGTCTCTAGTCCATATTTTGTAGTTTATATCCAAATGGACAAATTTTTTTAACCACTGACTACTGACTACTGACTACTGACTACTGACCACAGGGAACAGGGAACAGGGTAGAGAAATATTATTTTGCAACGGACAACGGACAACGGACAACAGACCACTGACTAATTACTAATAACTTATACCAACCATCCTTTTAAACGCTTGGCTATGTGGGGACGGCGCAACTTTCGCATGGCTTTACTTTGGATTTGACGGACTCGTTCACGAGAAAGATTAAACATATTACCCACCTCTTCCAAGGTACAGGGTTCGCTGCTGGTGAGTCCATAGCGCAGGGAAATGACATCTTTTTCTCTGGGGGTGAGTACGTCCCCTAAAACTTCCCAAATCTCTTGACGCATCATGTTTTCGTTCATTTTTGCTTCGGGAGACTGGTTATCTTCATCTTCTAACAAATCCATTAACTCAGTGTCTTCTTCTTTACCAACACGGTGGTTAAGGGAAAGAGCCTGTCGTCGTAGTTGCTGAAGTTGACGCAATTGGTGAACCGTAATTTCCAACGCTTCGGCCATTTCCGACTCCGTTGGGTTACGAGAGAGCTTTTGTTTGAGTTCCCGTTGTGCTTTTTTAAGTTTATTAAGTTTTTCAACAATATGGATTGGTAAGCGAATAGTTCTGGCATCATTAGCGATCGCCCTTGTAATCGCTTGTCTAATCCACCAATAAGCATAGGTAGAAAACTTATATCCTTTATCCGGGTCAAATTTTTCTGCAGCGCGGTTTAAACCCATTGCTCCTTCCTGAATTAAATCCAGAAAAGGGACACCACGATTTAGATATCGTTTCGCAATAGATACTACTAACCTCAGATTAGAACGAATCATTTTCCGCTTGGCCACTCTCCCCTGATACAAGCGGCTTTCCAGTTGTTTTTCCGTCATTTCTAGCTGGGAAGCTAATTCACTTTTACTGGGTTGCGCTCCTGATTCTAATTCTAAAGCGGCTTGTAATTCTTTAATTTCTTCTAAAAATCTTACCCGTCGCGCCAATTCCACTTCCTCATCAGGTTTAAGTAGTGGATAACGGGCCATTTCCTTAAAAAACGCGCCCACAGCATCATCATTTTCGGTTTTATTATATCCCGAAGGACGGGCTGCGGCCATGTCATCGCCATTGCGTTCTTCTAATTCCAAGTTTTCGACAAGTGAGGTATCTTCATATACCACTTGCTCTAAACTTTCCAGTGATGGTTCTTCATGATCAGTAATATTCTCCAATATTTCCATTGTTCCCAATTCAGCAAGATTCATAGTTTCCTTTAGGGATTGTTGCTTAGTTTGGTACATAATTTTATGACAATGACCTCTTTCAGGCTTGATAGTTTTCCCCCCAGGACAAAATACACCTTATCACTAGCAAAATGCTCTCTTTTTGATCATTCCAGATCAAGAATGCAAATCAGTATTTGTCCATGATTTTTATCTGTGGCTCGATACAACCTATAATCATTAATGGCTTTAGCATTCATAAGAAATATCTATTTTGTGAATACCAATAGACATATACTCCTTTCTTGTCTCAATTATTAAATATGTTAGCCCCCCTTAATTATAACTTTAACAAATATCGAAGATGTAAATTAATCAGATCCTATACCCATCCTAAATGATTTGTGAAAAAGTTTGTTGGTTGTTGCCTGTAAATATTCTCTGCGTAAAGTTCATAAATCAAGAAGAAATCATATATATTAAATTTTCGTTGATTTTTGGCAAAGTTTAGATTTTTTTCCGGTTTTAGTGAAGAGGTTTATTGAATAAATCGCCATTTTGGTACTAGAGTTATTTCTCTCTACGAATATTTACTAAATAATCCAAATTACAAAAATGTTAACTTAAAATCCGGACAATATTTAATGTTTAAAAACATCTGATATTGACAAACCATTTAATATCTATCAACAGAGGGAAAAACCCTCTACCAGATTTGGTAATTTTATCTTAGGTTAATTAATAACAGAATTTATTAGTTACTAACTATTTTCTAGAATATGGAGAAATTAAACTGTTTAATCAGCTAATACCTCTTATCTATTACCTATTTATTATCATCTAAGCCTATATCTAGCGATAGGTTTTAAAAACAATCATCAGCTTACACCTAACTCTTACTGACCTAATGCAGATAACTTTATTTGCATACTTGACATTAAATACCTGTTGCAGGTATGCTACCAAATAATTGGTCTGGTAAATTACATAAGTTAGAGATTATCAAGTATTATCAATAATTTAAGTATTGTAAAATACTATTTACTTGTAGTAAAACCAAGGGATATAATCAATCAGGTCAGAACAAAGCTAAGTCCATCAACAAAATATTTGTTTATAAATTCAGAAATTATGTATACTGTTAATGCAAATTCATCTGTTATCGTCGTAGCTGAACCTGGAGGACTATATCAATCTCAAACAAAATTATCTCAATGGGTTGAAGTCCTTGTAGACTGTCCAGGATGTTCCGATTTATTTACCTATAAAATCCCAGAACATTTACAAATCAAACCAGGGGATATTTTAAGTGTTCCCTTTGGTGGCACACAGGTAGGTGGTGTCGCTATTCGCTTATTAACTCAAATACCCGCAGACTTACCACCAGAGAAAATTCGTGAAGTAGAAGATGTCGTTAGTGAAGGTTTTTTTCCTAGCGGTTATTGGACACTACTCAATCGTGTTGCATCTTATTACTACACACCCTTAATTCAAGTCATTCGCGTCGCTTTACCACCAGGCTTGTTAGGAAAATCACAACGTCGTCTGCGCTTAACTCCCTTGGGTAAAGAAAATATTCCTGTTTACATAAGTCCTACAGCCCAGCAAATAATCACTCTCCTAGAGAAAACCCCGACAGCAGACTATAGCTATCACTACATTCAACAAAAAATTAAAGCTGCATATCGGGGAATTAGGGAGTTAATCCGTTTAGGTTTAGCAGAAAACTATTTAGAACCGCCACGACTTACCCAACCTAAATTAAAAAAAGCTGTCACCCTATTAAGTAATAATGATAACGATTTAACACCCCGTCAAAAAGAAATTGTCGAAGTTTTACGACGACAGGGTGGGGAAATGTGGCAAAATGAGCTATTACAAGTTTGTAGTACCAGCACTTCCACAATCAAAGCCTTAGTAGATAAAGGTTATATAATAATTGAAGAAAAAGAAATATTACGTAGAGAACCAGGACCCGCAATAGCCGGAGATGGGGCGAAATCCTTAACACCAGCGCAAAATCACGCCTTAGAAACTATTAAGTCTCTAACTGGATTTAGTAAAGTATTGTTACACGGGATCACAGGTTCAGGCAAAACAGAAGTATACTTACAAGCCATATCACCCCTACTTGAACAAGGAAAATCTGCCCTCGTCTTAGTTCCTGAAATCGGACTTACCCCCCAACTCACAGACAGATTCCGTGCTAGATTTGGGAACAAAGTCCACGTTTATCATAGCGCCCTTTCCGACGGTGAACGTTACGACACCTGGCGACAAATGCTCACAGGAGAACCACAAATCATCATTGGGACTCGCAGCGCCATTTTCGCACCTTTACCCAACTTAGGCTTAATTATCCTAGACGAAGAACACGACAGCAGCTTTAAACAAGATGCTCCCATTCCCACCTATCACGCTCGCACCGTCGCCCAATGGCGAGCCGAATTAGAACATTGTACACTCATTTTAGGTTCAGCAACTCCCTCTTTAGAAAGTTGGGTGAGCAGAAATCAACAATATCTATCATTACCAGAACGCATTCACTCCCGGCCGTTACCTCCCGTGGAAATCGTAGATATGCGTCAAGAATTGAAAGAGGGAAACCGGTCTATTTTTAGTAGAAAGCTGCAAAATGCTTTACAACAATTAGAAGCAAAGCAACAACAGGGAATATTATTTATTCATCGGCGGGGACATAGTACATTTGTATCTTGTCGTAGTTGTGGATATGTGTTAGAATGTCCCCACTGTGATGTATCCTTGGCCTATCATCATGTAGAAGAGGCAGCACCAGAATTATTACGTTGTCATTATTGTAATTATGGGCGTTTACATCCTCCCCATTGTCCCGAATGTGGTTCTCCTTATTTAAAATTTTTCGGAAGTGGTACGCAAAAGGTAGCGCAGGAATTAACCAAACAATTTCCGCAGTTGAAAATAATTCGTTTTGACAGTGATACTACTAGTACCAAAGGTTCACACCGTCACCTCCTGACTAAATTTGCTAATGGTGAAGCCCATTTGTTAGTAGGAACGCAAATGCTCACTAAAGGCTTAGATCTACCCCAAGTTACCTTGGTGGGTGTGGTTGCTGCGGACGGACTATTGCATTTATCAGATTATCGCGCCAATGAGCGCACATTTCAAACCCTCACCCAAGTTGCGGGGAGAGCGGGAAGAGGAGAAGATCCAGGTAGAGTCATTATCCAAACCTACACCCCAGAACATCCTATCATTGAAGCAGTGCAAAAACATGATTATCAATCTTTTGCCGAAGAAGAATTAAAACAAAGACAAACCCTTAATTATCCTCCTTATGGGAGATTAATTTTATTGCGGTTAAGCAGTTTAGATCCCATTCAAGTGCAAAACACAGCGCAAATTATCGCCACATTTTTGCAAGACAAAGCAGAATTTGAGATATTAGGACCTGCACCAGCTAATATATTACGAGTAGCTAACCGTTATCGTTGGCAGATATTACTTAAATTTGCTGCTGACTCATTACCAAACATACCAGACTGGATAGAAGTGCGATCGCTTTGTCCAAATTCGGTTAGTCTAACAATTGACGTAGATCCGATTAATATAATGTAAAGTTGAACCTCTTACCTTTGTGTCCTTTATGCCTCTTGTGTAGGGTGTGTTAGCGACAGCGTAACGCACCTTATCTTTACTAAATATTTTATTTTATGATCTTTGTTTGAATTTCATTTAATTATAAATTATAATAGCGTGTTCATACTGGATATGAGGATAATTTTTCTGTCTTATTTCTTGACCATCAAATCGTGATATTGTGCGAATTACATAATGTCCATTAAGAACCCTACTTACACTAAAATTTTTGCCTTGTCAAGTGCTGAAGTAAAATATTTTGGGAATCCTTGCCGATATTGCCAATGGGGCATACAATTTACCTTTTCTCGTATATAATAGTAGATTGTGTTGAATTAAAGCCATCCCATGCCTAAACTAAAGACTCGCAAGGCTGCGGCCAAGAGATTCCGCGCCACTGGTAGCGGTAAAATTGTCCGCCGTAAACCTTTCAAAAACCACTTATTAGAACATAAATCCTCTAGCAAGAAGAACAATATGTCAAAAATGGCCGTTGTTCATGAACGGGACGAAGAAAATGTGCGCTTAATGCTTCCATATTTGTAAAAGATCACAGGTAATAAGATATGACTCGGGTAAAACGCGGTAATGTAGCTCGTAAACGCCGCAATAAAATTCTCAAATTAGCTAAAGGCTTTCGTGGTTCTCATTCCACTTTGTTTAGAACCGCTAATCAACAGGTAATGAAGGCACTAAGAAGTGCTTACCGCGATCGCAAAAAGAAAAAGCGTGATTTTCGTCGTCTGTGGATAGCACGTATTAATGCGGCTTCCAGACAACACGGTTTAAGCTACAGCCGTTTAATTGGCAATTTGAAAAAGGCCAATGTGGAACTAAATCGCAAAATGTTGGCACAATTGGCAATTCTTGATCCAGCAAGTTTTGCTAAAATCGCAGAATTGGCACAATCGGTTAACGGATAAAGGTGGCAACGGATGAATAACGGATGTAACAAATGGCCACCTCGGAGAATTGAAAATTAAAAATTAAGAAGTTTTTTGCAGTTTTTAATTGGAGTAAAACCCTGGGCAATGATGAAGAAGTTACATCTGGTATTATCCGCTACCTTGTCATTGATTGTTTGCCTATTTTTTTTAGGTGGCAACTTGACTGTATCTGCGGCGACAATGGCGGAAATTCAGCAGCGAGGCTATCTAAATCTAGCAGTTAAGGATAATCTCCGTCCTCTAGGTTTTAGGGATGATCAAGGCAATTTACAAGGGTTAGAAATTGATTTAGCTAAACAGTTAGCCAGTGATTTATTAGGGAAAGCCGACGCTGTGAAATTGCAACCAGTAGCTAATAGCGATCGCTTACCTGTAGTATTTAATCAGCAAGTTGATTTAGCTATCGCAGGGGTGACAGCAACAGCATCACGTTCTCGCATTGTTAGCTTCAGTGTTCCCTACTATGATGATGGTGCAGCAATAATTACAAAAAATACATCCATTCAAGAATTGAAAGATGTAGGAAATCGGAAAATAGCAGTTATCAACCACTCTAGCACTATTCCCTACTTAAAATATTTTACACCATCTGCTCAATTAGTCGCTGTCAATTCCTACGGACAAGGGTGGGAAAAAATAGCAAATAATCAAGTAGATGGTTTTGCTGCGGATTTTAGCGTTCTGAGTGGTTGGGTGCAAGCATATCCTCAATATCATATACTAGCAACTAAATTATCAGCAGAACCGTTATCTGTAGTTATGCCCAAAGGATTGCAATATGATGAATTAAGACGTAAAGTGAATGAAGCCATTGCCCGTTATACAGTTACAGGTTGGCTAAAAGAAAGGATAGAATATTGGGGATTGTAGTAATTAATCAATTAAGATTCCCAACTTCTTAAAGAAGTCGGATATCTATGACCTAACACATTTTAATTTAATCAGTATTTGTAGAAAATGGATAACAATTTAGTCATCATTTATCTCTCAACTTTTGTTGGTTTACTCGCATTTGCTAGTGTGAGTGTTTTTCGTCAAGTATTCAAAACTCGGAAACTTGAAAGCTCCCTGAACAAGTTAAAAAACAAATTAACTAAAGAAAAAGGCACGGCTCAAGAATATTATGAATTAGCTAGTATTTATTCAGAAAAAAAAGTATTTAGCCAAGCCATAGTTCTATTTCAAAAAGCTCTAAAAGCAGCCGAAGAAGAGGGAGAAGAATCTATTGCTCCTATTTACAACGGCTTGGGATATGTTTATTTTGCTCAAGAACAATATGATTTAGCAATTCGTCAGTATAAAGAAGCTATCAAATTGAATCCAGATTATGTATCAGCCCTAAATAATCTCGGACACGCTTATGAGAAGAAAAAATTGAATGCTCAAGCTTTAGAAATGTATGAAGCTACTCTCAAATTAGCACCTAATAACGCCGTTGCTAAACGTCGGGCTGAGTCTTTGCGTCGCTTAGTTTCTGTTTAGTTTTATGGTGCTATGAATTTCTCGTTATCTGTCTGTGAGAAGCCCAGTTAGCGGTTAGGAACCACTTCTAAATAGACAAAACCCACCTGGGTGGGTTTCAAAAATGAAATTACTTTCTGGTGAGGTACAAAAATTCAGAATTAAACGCAGATAAACGCAGATGATTATGTTTATGGTGACAGGTTGTAGATGAGATTTCAGCTACACTATCAGACTTTTTCAACCCTGTCCCTAGTTGGAAGCCTATTTTTAGCTGTCTCGCGTTTTTTCAATTGTTTCAATCACTGCTAAACCTATACTAGAAAATGTCATTAGTATAATTATTGATGCGAAAAAAGCAGTGGTCAGCATCTGGAGTGCTTGGTCAAAAAACATATAGGTGGTCATTTGTTCACCTTCTGAACTTTAGATAGCTACTGGTACTTTTTATGAAATTCCCAGTGATTGTATCTTAACAAAACTTTAGCTCTTTCATGACATGATGACAAAGTTTTATTACGAAAGATTTGATAATTTTGATAAATTTTAACTATATTCAGTAAGGTAAAATACAGAAAAATATTTAAAGTAAAAATTACAACTAATTTCGCTCTTTTTTGGCAGTAACTATGTAACTTCTATGGTAGAAGATATATATTTACACATTGTTATTATCTAACTAGTGAAGTCTTAAATTTAGTGGAATATGGAGTTACTAAAAAAGACTAACTAATACAGGTTTGAATAGTAGCAATTACTGATTTAGCAAGACTTGGTAAATCATAACCTCCTTCTAAACCAAACATAATTTTTCTGGTTATACTCAAACAGTATTCTGTAAATAAGCTAAAATCCTCTGGTTGTAAATTCACACTTGCTAAGGGATCATTAGCATTAGCATCATAACCAGCGCTTACAATCAGTAAATCTGGAGAAAAATTGTTTAAAAATGGTAAGATATTCCTTTCCCATAGAGGTTGATAAACAGTAATATCACTACCAGGAGAAATAAGTAAATTTAACACATTATTGTGTAAACCTTGTTGAGAAGCATCCCCTGTACCGGGATAGGCTGGATACTGGTGAAGAGAAATATAAGCAATTTCTGGGTGAGTTTCGACTATTGCTTCTGTACCATTACCGTGATGTACGTCCCAATCTAGGATAGCAACGCGCTTAATTCCCGGTTGTTGTAAAGCGTAAAAGGCTGCGATCGCAGCATTGGAAAATAAACAAAAACCCATGCCCGTATCACTGACTGCATGATGTCCAGGTGGACGCGCTAAGACAAAAGCGGGATCTGCTGTATGAAGAACTGTATCAACTGCATCCAACCAAGCACTAACCGCTAACAAAGCGACATCATAACTACGGGGAGAAACGGGAGTATCTCTGTCTAAATAACCACCACCGTTAGCGGCGATATTTTTAACTTTGTTAATATAAGTTGTGGAATGAACACTTTCTATCCAAGACATTAAAGAGGGTTTTGATATAACTGGTGTAGGTAGTTTCCAGGTAATCTTTTCCGCAAAACTCGCAGTTTTTAAAGCATCAACTATGGCTGTTAACCGGGCTGGTTTTTCTGGGTGGTAGATGCCAGTTTTGTGGTCTAAAAACTCCTCAGAATAAATAACTTGTAACATATTTATACATTTAGCATCTGAAAGATAATGATTGAAGTGTCGGGAAACTTCTGGAAATTATATATTAATTATATATTAATTATATATTAATTATATATTAATTGTTCTCTGATATCATGTCCCCCCAATCACTGACGATATAGTTGATGATTGTATTGCCTTTTCCCAATTACCAATTACCCATTAACCATTACCAGCCTCAACAGATATGATAAGTGTTCAACCGGACATGATAATCATCCGGTTGTGTAGGTTCTGGTCAATTGTCAATTCATTCCTGACGGTACTCAAGATAACTGTTTTTTGGGGTTGTTCATGATAGGTATAGACTAACTGCTTCACTGCAAGTCAGACCCTAAACATGAACACGAATATAGATAATTTTAACTCAGTTCGTAAACCAAAAATTTTCAATCAATCAGCAAGTTTTGTTGAAGGTTGGTATTGGGTATTACCTTCTCAATCTTTGTTTGTGGGTGAGGTGAAACCCGTGACAATTTTGGGGAGAGATTTAGTAGTATATCGTGGTCAAGACAGACGCGCGATTATTTTAGATGCTTACTGTCCGCACATGGGTACAAGTTTAGCTCAAGGTAAAATTGAAGGTAATGAATTACGCTGTGTTTTACATCGGTGGAAATTTAATACAGAAGGTATTTGTGTTGATGTTCCCGATTTAGATGAACCCCTAGCTGTCAAAGCCAAAACTTGGCCAGTAGCGGAACAATATGGCATAATTTGGGTATGGACCGGGGAAACCCCACAACAACCTTTACCTTTTGTTTTAGATTGGGAAAATCAAGCATTTGATTTTGCTCTTGCTGGGGAATTTAGTATTAATTGTCATCCTAATGTGCTACTTCTTCAGGGTATTGATACACAACAAATTAATATAGTTTATAAATTGCCATTAAAGATGGTTTTGGAGAAACAAGAACTCAATCAAAATGCGATTATTTTTAGTACAATTACCAATATTACTAATAAGTCATTTTGGTTAAAACTGTACCGTAGGTTTTTTAATAGTTCGCTAAGTTATAGTATTTGTTATTGGTATGGAACAACTAGTATCATTTCCTTTGGTAATGATTTAACCCATCTGCACATAATATTTACTACTCGGATCTTACCAGGAGGAAAAACTCAAGGACAAACATTATTAATGTGCAAAAAACGTCAAGGTATGTTCGGAAAATTGATTAATAAATTGATGCTATGGGTAGGGAAAAGCATGAGCGATCGCTTACTTAAAAATTATGATCAGATATTACAAAATATGCGGTTTTATTTAAAAAATCCTATCAAAGCTGATTTGTCAATTATCCAATTTATTAACCATTTGGAACGACAAAAACCTCTAAACCATCAAACTTGGCTATTACCAAGAGAAAAGGAAAGAGAGGAAGAAGTGCGTGAAGAGAGAGAAAAACGGGAAAAATGGCGAGATGAATTAGTGAATGACTAAAAATTTTTAATAATATTTGATTGGCAAGTTTTTATAGCGCCAATTTCCTTGCCAATTTCTTTACTTTTCGTTACTTATGTCGGTTTTTTCGTTCACCTACTTAGTTCAAAAAACGTAAGTTACTAGAAAAAGTCCTTTGAGGATCTAGAAATATTCAATAGTTTTGATCACTTCCACCAATTTCTGAATATGTGCTAATTCATGGGTAGCCATCATAGATATTCTAATCCGACTTGTAGTCACTGTGGGAGGACGAATGGCCGGGGCAAAAACTCCTGATGCTTGCATTAGCTTTCCTGCTGTTAATGCTGCGGCCGCGTTGGGTAATTGAAAACATAATATCGCTGATTCCGTTGGTAATAATTTTAAGTTAGGTAAACTATCTTGAATTAATTGTTTTAAATAGTTGACATTTTGCCACAATTGCGATCGCCTTTGCGGTTCTTGTTGGACTATTTTCATGGCCGCTAAGGCTGCGGCTGTGTCTGCGGGGGCAAGGGCAGTGGTATAAATCCAACTAGGGGCGCGATTGCGTAAAAAGTCAATTAGGGCGCTGCTACCGGCCACATATCCGCCCAAACTACCCAAAGCTTTACTTAATGTGCCAATTTGAATTAATTCTCTACCTGTACACCCGAAATGTTCCACACAGCCAGCACCAGTTTTACCCATAACTCCCGTAGCATGAGCTTCATCTAGCAGTAGCATACAACTAAATTCTGTCGCTAAATCTAGCAATTGGGGTAATTGACATAAATCACCATCCATGCTAAAAACGCTATCAGTAACTATTAAACAGCGTCGATAATTCTTTCGATATTGCTGTAAATTTTGCAATAGTGCTGCCATCCCACTGTGCGGATATTCAATCACCGTTGCACCGCTGAGAATTGCCCCTTTTTTGAGACTAGAATGGTTATATTGATCAGCTAAAATTAAGTCTCTTTTACCCACTATAGCCGCAATTGTACCTAGATTTGCCAAATAACCGGAACTAAATACTAATGCGTCTTGGGTTTGTTTGCTAGATGCTATTTCCCGTTCTAATTCTCTGTGCAATTCTCGATGTCCACTGAGTAATCTAGAACCTGTACTACCAGTGCCAAATTCTTGAATAGCATTAATAGCGGCTGTTTGTAAACGTTTATCACCTGCTAGTCCTAAGTAATCATTACTAGCAAAATTAATCACCTCTTGCCCAGATAATAACACTGTTGCACCAGGACGGCTGTGAATAGTTTCTACGGAACGATACCAGTCAGCCTGGTGAATAGTAGACAGAGATTCGTTTATCCAGGCATAAGGATGATTATCCATTGTTTAAATCGCTTAATTTATGAAGATTCTGAGAACTTACGCATAAGTTAGGGAATAATAAACCACAAAGGAGCAAAGGACACGAAGATAAGAGAGTTTGAGAGATATTTTGCGTAGGTCCTAATTGTCAATATTCTATAAAACCATTGTCGTTGTTTTATTCACCTGAAAACCAATCTTTTCATAAAATTCCTGTTGGTGAGTAGTCATTAAGTATACACGCTCTACTTTTTGCATTCGGGGATGATTTAAAACTGTTTCTATTAACTTGCTCCCTAGTCCATTACCTTGATAATCTGGATGAATGACAACATCCCAAATTGTAGCGCGATAGATACCATCAGAGGTCGCTCTAGCAAAGCCAATTAATAATTCTTTATCCCAGACAGAAATAACAGGTTCACTGTTAGCAATAGCTATAGCCAAATCTTTTATATTTCGTCCTTTTGCCCAAAAAGCAGCAATATCAAACAATTCTTGAAGTTGACCAATATCAATATCACCAGGACTTTGACTAAATTGAATTTGAGAATATTTCATCTATAATTATCCAATTATCACAATATGTTCGCTTCTGTTATCACATATTTTCCTAAAAATTACTAAGGCTGTATATGTATATGCAACATTTCAATTAAAATTTAAAAAACTCCCTTTCATTACTATTACCTATTACCTATTACCTACTCACTTACAAACCCACTTCCATAGAGGATGTGTAGATCCTTGTTGACGAATGTGATATACTTGCTTTTGTAAATTTTCCCGCTCTTTTAATGGTAATCCCCACAGGATATTACGACTTTGCCAGACTAACACAGAAGTTGTCATGGCAATACACAAGCTCAAACCAAGAGCAGACAGAGGGTGAAAAATCAGCGCGTATCGTAATCCTACCCAAGTAAAATATTGTTGCAATAAATAAATTTCTGTCCGTAAATCCCACAGACAAAAAGGCGCGATAGTTAGCCACAAAAAGCCAGCAAATAACCATCTACCATAGACTGTTAGTCTATGTAGTTTCTGTATTTGTTGAGCAAAATCAGGGTCTAAGGCTAATTGTTCCCCCTCAAATGGTACTTCAGGTTTATCCATAGGAATGGTATAACTTGCGTCTACAAAGTCTTGTGAATCTCGTTCCCAGTCTCCGACTAGGAACAAGTGATCAATGAATTTAACTTTTTGGGGAACTGATAGGGGTTGCAACTGGGTAATTTTCATTACGTTCTCGCCACCAGATTAGAAGTGTACTAGCAATGAAAATACTAGAATAAGCCCCTATAATAAAGCCCACAATTAACGCTAAAGAAAAATTATGCAGTGTTTCCCCACCAAAGAAGAAGATAGCAGTTAATGTCAGTAGAGTTGTTAAAGTAGTATTAATTGACCTACTTAAAGTTTGGTTAACAGCATCATCAACAACATCAGCAATTGGTTGTTCAGGGTGCAGTTTAATAGTTTCCCGAATTCGGTCATAAATAACAACAGTATCATTAACGGAGAAACCAGTGATAGTCAGCAAAGCCACGATAAACAGACTATCCACTTCAACGCCGAAAACCAAGCCTAAAATCGAGAAAACCCCAGTGGTAATCAAAATGTCGTGAAACAAGGCCACAATGGCAAATACGGCGTAATCCCATTGAAATCTGACAGCCATGTAGATAGTAATTCCTATAAAGGAAACTGTCAAAGCCAAGACCCCGGAAGTAAATAACTCCTTTCCTAAAGTTGCACCAACGGAGTCATCTTGATTTTTTTGCGGGTCGAAAGTGCCGATTTTTTCACTTAAAGCATTTTGTAGATTGATACGCTGTTCGGCTGCGAGTGTTTTCGTGCGGATAGTGATACCATTTTCTTGGCCATTTTCAGAGATTAATTGGATACTACTATCACCCAGACCCTGAGATCTAGCCACCTCTCGCACAACGTTGATATCTATGGGTTGATCACAATTACCAATTTTGCCACAATCTCGCACCAATTGCAACCTTGTACCGCCGATAAAGTCCAAACTAGGACGCAAAGGCGCTTTAATATCGGGATTTAAAGAAGATATCACCATGGAAATAATTCCACTGAGGATAATAACGCAGGAAATAGTCCACCATGTACCCCGTGCTTTGTTAATATTTAATCTCATTGTGCCACTCCTGTCTTATTTATTACTGGCACATTAGGAGCATAAAGTTTGGTGTTCCGTAAAGAGGGAATGGAAATAACTAAAAACATCAATGTGCGACTACAAGTAATTGCGGTAAACATACTTACCGCTACACCTAAAGCTAATGTGAGCGCGAAGCCTTTTACTAGTCCTGAACCCAACCAAAATAAAGCAGCACAAGCAATCCAGGTAGTAACATTACTATCTAAGATACTAGAAAAAGCGCGGTAAAAACCGGATTCTACAGAACGATACAGAGATTTACCAGCTTGTAATTCTTCCCTAGTGCGTTCAAAAATCAAGACATTAGCATCAACAGCCATACCGATACTGAGAATAAAACCAGCAATTCCTGGTAAGGTGAGGGTGACACTCAGTAAACAGAAAGCAGCCCAAGTGAGTAGGGAGTAAATCAATAGTGATACATTGGCGATCATTCCTGGTAGTCTGTAGTACAACACCATAAATATTAATACTAAAGTTAGACCGCCAATACCAGCATAGATACTTCTTTGAATACTATCTTTTCCTAGAGTAGCGCCTACTGTTCTTCTTTCCGCAATTTCTACAGGAACGGGTAAAGCACCACCGCGCAACTGTACCCCTAAATCATTCGCTTCTTGGGCTTGAAAACGACCTGTAATTACCGCAGAACCGCCTGTAATCCCAGTAGCAGCAAATTCTACTCCCACAGTAGGTGAACTAATCAGTTCATTATCTAGAAAAATACCGATACTGCGACCAGTTCCCGCCAGGTCTTTTGTTAGCCCTGCAAAGAGTTCACCCCCCTTTTGATCAAAACGGATGGCCACGTCCCAATTATTACCTTGAGTGGGCTGTCCATAGGCATCCTTGAGATATTTACCAGTGAGAGGTGGGTTGGTACTTTCAAACAATTCTGCTACCGCTTGATTATTTTGATCAAACTCTTGTTTATTGGTATTAATTGCAGCTTGATCTTTGGTCTTTTTCAACTCTTCCCGCTTGGTTTTTAGGTCGTTTTTTGTTACCTGTAAAGCTATAAGTTGAGCTTCTGTATTTGGTTTTTGAATACGAAACTCTAACTGCGCTGTACCACCTAATATTCGTTCTGCTTGTTCTGGGTCATTGACACCAGGTAATTGTACTAAGATTTTATCTGTACCCACGGTTTGAATTACAGGTTCAGAAACACCTAGACCATTAATTCGTCCTTCGACCACTTTTTTCACAGCTTCCAATTCCCTTTCGGTAATTTGGGGAATTTCCGCTGTTGGTTTTACCTGAATGGTAAGCTGAGAACCGCCCCGGAGATCTAATCCCAGAGGTACAGGAATTTTGACAATTACCGTAATGGCGGCAATTACCAAGACTATAATTAATACTAATAGCGATCGCTGTTTTTGCATACAATGACTCACAACTGACAAAGGTTATAATAGCGCTGCTATATAAAATCTAGACAAAGCTAGACTTTATTTTCTACTTCAATGGGAGCATGGGAGCGGTTATCCCACCCTTCGGGAAGCAAGCTACGGTAGACTTTCACGCATTAGCCTGACGCGATAAATTAATTGCGGCATTTAGATCCCTATCCATCTCCAAACCGCAGTTCTGACAATGAAAAGTTCTTTCCGATCAAGAAAGAACTTCTTTTTTGTGTCCGCAGTGAGAGCAAGTTTTACTTGATGGATAAAATCTATCAGCAATTACAATTTCACAACCAAATTTTTTAGCTTTATATTCTAATTGACGTTTAAACTCATGAAAACCACAATCAGCTATAACTTGAGCTAATTTATGATTTGACAACATCCCAGAAACATTCAAATCTTCTACTACTATTCTCGCGTGGTTTTTGCATAAGTAAGTAGTGATTTTATGAAGAGTATTTTTTCTCAGGTTTGCTACTTTTGCATGATGTCTAGTTCGACTTCGCTCAGGGCAAGTCGCTCAGTAACTAGAGGTAGCAGTAGGGGCGAACGGCCGTTAGCCCGTACAACCGTTAACCGTTCGCTCCTATAACCGTTAACTGTCACCTAAACGCGCAAGGCGACCATTTTCTGGACTGCTTCAATGATTTGCTCTGGTTGAACAATTGTGAGGCGTTCCAGATTACCATTATAAGGGGTGGGGATATCCTGGGAAGAAAGACGCAATACAGGAGCGTCTAATTCATCAAATAAGCGGTCATTAATAGAAGCGGTTAATTCCGCACCAATACCCCCAGTTCTCATACACTCCTCCACAACGATAACGCGGTGAGTTTTGCGAATTGATGTGCCAATAGTGTTAAAATCGAGGGGTTTGAGGGAGATTAAATCAATAACTTCTGGATCATAACCTTGTTTTTCCAAAGATTTCACAGCTTGTAAAACATGGTATCGCATCCGTGAATAAGTTAAAATTGTCACATCCTTACCTTTACGGACAACTTCAGCCTGATCTAGGGGGAGGACATATTCTGTTTCTGGTAAATCTTCTTTTAAATTATAAAGTAAAACGTGTTCAAAAAATAACACTGGGTTATCATCGCGGATAGCTGCTTTCAGTAAACCTTTAGCATTGTAAGGGGTGGAACAAGCGACAATTTTTAAACCGGGAACGGCTTGGAAATAAGCTTCTAGACGCTGGGAATGTTCCGCACCTAATTGTCTCCCCACACCCCCAGGACCACGAATGACCATAGGGATTTTAAAGTTACCACCGGAAGTATAGCGTAACATACCCGCATTATTAGAAATTTGGTTGAAGGCCAGGAGCAGAAAGCCCATATTCATTCCTTCAATAATAGGACGTAACCCGGTCATAGCAGCCCCTACAGCTATTCCAGTAAAGCTATTTTCCGCAATAGGGGTATCTAAAACTCGCAAATCACCATACTTTTGGTGTAGATCTTTAGTAACTTTATAAGAACCACCGTAGTGTCCTACGTCTTCACCCAAAACGAATACTTTGGAGTCGCGGGACATTTCTTCGTCAATAGCTTCCCGCAGAGCGTTGAAAAATAGTGTTTCTGCCATTTAGACCTTTATTGCAATTTATCGTTATAGAATTTTATCGTGCCATTGTCCCAAATACCGTCAAGCCTAGCACTGTTGTTGATCACTTCAAATCCTATCTATGGAAATGTTGGGTAACTTATGTCAAGCCAACCTAATAAGGTGTATTTTTTATATGAGGTATTGATTTATCTGCGGTTAATGATCCTGTGTGTTTTTTTGGCTTAAATTAAATCAGCGCGAGGTTTAAAAGTTTCTATTTCTCTTAATTTCTCATAAAGTTCCCGTTCTTGAGGACTAATATTTTTGGGGGTTACTATCTGAATTTCCACTAATTGATCACCACGTTGTCCATTTTCGACAGGGTAGCCTTTATTACCAAGACGGAATCTTTGCCCGGATCTGACACCAGGAGGAATGGTCATTTTCACTGGACCATCAAGGGTAGGTGCTTCAACTTGTCCGCCTAATGTTGCTTCACTGGGAGTTACAGGTACTTGACAGAAAATATTAGCACCTTCTAGCTTAAACAAGGGATGAGGATCAACAGTGATTTTTAAGTATAAATCACCACCACTAATTCCTTGATTGCGGAGGCGAATAGTTTGACCTGTCACCATGGCTGGGGGCATAGTCACTTCGAGCGATCGCCCATCTTCTAAGCGTATTCTTTCATTACCACCTTGATAAGCCTTCTCCAGAGGTAAGGTTAATCTAGCTTCAATATCTCGACGGTTAGCACGGGGAGGAGTATTAACCGTATATGCAACTTTAGTTCTAGGACTGCGAAAGGGGTCGCTAGTGGTGGTATTTTCCGAACTGCTTTTCGGTTCTTTGCGGTTGCTAACACCAATTACCTGATTCACAAAACTTTCAAAATCGTTAAATTGGCTGGGGTCTACATCTTGACCAGAACGGTCACTAGTGCGGTTATTCCAACCTTTAGACTTGGGAGTTTGTTTATTACCAGCAAAGCCGTTTTGTTGCCAATAGCGGCTAAATTGATCATATTGCGATCGCCTGCTAGAATCGGAAAGGATTTCATAAGCCTCACCAATGGTTTTAAATTTTTCCTCTGCTTCCTTATTGCCAGGATTGAGGTCAGGGTGATATTGTCTAGCTAAACGACGATAAACCTTTTTAATTTCTTCGCTGGAAGCATCTTTAGGAATTCCTAAAATCTCATAATAATCCCGAAAATTTTGCAAATTTTGCATAATCTGTTATTTAAATGTTAGTTGTCAGTGGTCAGTGGTCAGATGTGCTTATACTTGTTACTGAACCTACAAATATGTAAAATTAGATTTTAGATCAAAGATACTGAATCCAAAATCCAAAATCCAAAATCCAAAATCCAAAATTCAAAATCCAAAATCCAAAATCCAAAATCCAAAATTACCTTATAGCCAATCATCATCATCATCCCAATTATCCTGGTAGCTGGGGCGTTTAGTGCGGGTGGGACGTTCATAATTAGGAGAAAGATTTTCTCTCCCATAATCTCTGTTAACACCTCGGTTAGATGAATTTCGTTCCCGATAATTATCCCTGTAAACATCTCGTTCCGGTTCTTTTTCACCAGCAAAGATGTCACGGATAGCGCCAAATAGATCATCATCTTCATCTTCAGCATAATACTGACGGACTTCTCTATTCAGTTCATAAAGAGCATCTTGTAAATCAGCATAAGCCTGATCAATACCCCGATCTTCATCAGCTTGTAAACTTTCCCGTAAATTGCGACAAATATTATCAATGCGTTGACGACGGTTACGAGCGAATTGCATTCCCATTTCTAACGCTAGTTCGCGTAATTGCCGTTCTGCTTGTAATATTAAAGCTTCAGCCCGGGTACGTTTTTCAACTCGTTCCTTCCGTTGTCTATCAACATTGGCGTATTTTTGAGCATCCTGAATCATTCTATTAACTTCGGACTCGCTTAAAGTAGAAGCGCCTTGAATGGTGATACTTTGTTCCCTACCCGTAGTACGATCCAGGGCTGTTACTTGTAAAATACCATTAGCATCAATATCAAAAGATACTTGAACTTGGGGAATACCTCTGGGTGCTGGGGGGATACCATAAAGTTTAAACCGTCCCAAAGACTTGTTATCTGTGGCCATGTCCCTTTCACCCTGAACCACGTT
>LJOT01000083.1 GCA_001672075.1 Anabaena sp. CRKS33 | reverse complement strand
ATGAAAGATAGCGTAAATGTAATTAAAAATATCCTCTGGTCCAAAGGTTTTAGTTTTATCTCCTTTTCCATCAGAAATAAATTCTAAATCTAGTTTTTGGGAAAATTCAGTAATAAATTCTGGGGATAAATTCGGTTTACGTTCATGAGAATGATTAATGACATTATTATCAAGAGTAGGCTTATTTGTTGGATAAAGATAGAGAGGAAAAATTTGATTACCCTCACGACTAGTAGTAGAAACAACACAAGATTCAGGAACGTGCATAGAAATCCAACAATGTCTATAACCTAAAGTTGCTTGCTGTCTTGAAGATAACAAACACAAATTATCTTTTCTAAAAACATGATCGAGTAATTCTCGTCTAGGATAATCCATTGTCGCATAACTAAAATAACAGTAACGCAAATCAAAAGGACGATATAAACAAGTAATTATTTTAGCTTTCCATTGATTATCCGAACGAATTAATTTACGAGCTTTATCTAATTGCCAATCTCGATTATCTTTGATATAATATTTATTAGCGTATTCTTCATTAGATAAATTATTCTCTCGTAATTCTTCAATTTTTTTGGTCATACTTTCTTCATTAAAATCAATAGCAAAATGGTCTCTATGAGTTTGAAAACCTAAAACATTAACGCTCATTATTTCGTTAATTCTCCACATTTGCTCATATTCACTTCTTAAATCACTATTTTGAGGCTTAAATAAATAAAATGGTGTATTTGGTGCTAATTGTTCCCAATTAGTACAACTAATATCATTTTCCCCTAACCAATGATACTTACCACCAACTAACTGTTTATTTTCATAAACTTCTCTAGAACCCCATAAATCAGCATGATAAACTGTTGCTAATTGTTTCTGACTATTTTGTTCTTTATTTTGATATTTAATAAAAAATCCAATTGCTACCCCTTGCTGAATATCAAAAACATTTTGATCTGCTGAACCGTCAGGACAAACTTCTTTCTTCTTGCTATTACCATGTAGATCTAAAACATAAATCTCATCAAAAGTTTCCATTAAACTTTGACGCATACCCCGAAAAGTGGGATTATCTAAATAACCATGATTGGTAATAAAAGCTAAAATTCCGTAACCTGTTTTTTCAATTCTCCATTGACTAAATCGGATAAATTTTACATAATCATCATTTAACCATTTAGGATTTTTTTCACCTAAAGGTTTTCCGTCAACTTGAAAATAATTTCCTGTTTCACAATTATAAATACTATCTTCACCTTTTAAAAGATTTTTGATCCAATCACCTGTATTTACAGAGTGTCCAGAATAAGGAGGATTTCCTAAAATTACCATAACTGGATTTTCTTGTTTAATCAGCTTTGCTGCTTCTGCTTCTTGTTTAATTCGATAACCAAAACTAACCATTTGATCTTCTAACTGAAAAGCCTCTTGTAAAGTATTAGTTAAATAAATCCTTAACCGTTCCTCAGAACTAAAATCATAACCCAATTCTTGCAACTGTAAAACTAATTTTATATGTGCTACAGTATAGGGAGCCATTAATAACTCAAAACCAAATAATCGCGGTAATAAATGTTGACTCACATAACTTGACCACATTCCCTTTTGATTTTTAAACTGATCATAAATAAAATCAATGACATTGTGAATAAAAGTTCCCGTTCCCACCGCAGGATCTAAAATCAAAACTTGATGGGTTTCCATAGTTCCCTCACCCTTGGGATTAGGAACTTTAATCTTTTTAGAATCTGCTAAACCCTTACTAATATTAAACTTATGTTTGAGAATATAATCCACACTTTTGACAATATAATTAACCACAGGTTCAGGAGTATAATAAACCCCTCTTGATTCTCGCATTTTCGGGTCATATTCCGCCAAAAACGTTTCATAAAAATGGACAACAGGGTCTTCTCTGCGAGTCCGTTTACCAAAATTTTTGAGAATTTCCGCCATTTCCGTTTGTTGGAGAATACGCGCTAAATTATCTACAGCCCAACTAATTCTATCATCTAAATCAGGTCCGGCTATTTGTCCAAAAATACTTCTTAAAAAAGGGTTAGTTTTTGGTAATTTAAACGCTGCTGTTTCCCGTGAAAAAGTCTGAACATTATCAGTATTACACCGCGCTGCAAATAACCCATAACAAATAGTTTGGGCGTACATATCCGCAAATTGTTCAACGGTTAAATCCTTAATTAATACTCGTTGAAATGATTCCAACTGTTCCCGTAAAGTTCCCCCTTTATCCACATCATTTAAGGCTGTTTTAATAGCATCTCTCATCAATTGAGCTAAACTAGCCATACGTTTAGCTAAATCCTTGGGTGTCGTGATTTGGGGAACTTTAGCTAATAAAAATTGCTTTAAAATTTGGTCAACTTCCTGTATTCCTTCTTGATCAACTTTGATTTTTTTGTTTTTATCAATAGTTCCCAAAGCAGCAGATAGTTTTAACTCTCCTTGGACATACCAGCGAAACTCTAAATAATCAGTTAAAATCAAATTACCCAAAGCCTGAAAATAACGCTGCATTTGAGCAGTTTTTTCCACCTTCTTGAGAGAAACACCAATATCTTTAGCTTCTATATAACCAACATCTAAAACACCATTTTTGACCAAAAAATCCGGCGCACCACAAGCGATTCTTTTCGGTTCATTAATAGCTTGAATACCAGAATCTAAAGACTCCATTAACTTCTTCAAAGCCGGACGATAACTATGTTCAGTAGCATTTTGTCCTTGATAAACTTGAGTAACTTCCTGAAAATAAACTTGCAAATACTTCATAACTGAATCATACCCCTTAAAAAACTCTGCTTTTCCAACTTCGCACCTCGCACCTCTGGGTGATCTAAAAAAAATTAGCCATAGATACTAATTAAGGTAATTATAAATTAAATCTATCTTGCTAGGAGTCAAAAACCAGCAAAACTACCCAAATATTGATATAATTGTCAGGAACTCAATACCAATCACCATCTGATACATGAAAAAAGTCAAAACTCTTAATCCCTGATATATCAAGCTTCCCTATAATAATTGAAGTACAAGTTAATCTTAGCGGGTCAATTGACAACATCCACAACGGGAGAACAGCAAAATCTATGAGTAGAATAGAAACCCGCACCGAACCGATGGTGCTAAATATGGGTCCTCATCACCCATCAATGCACGGAGTTTTGCGCTTAATCATGACCTTAGATGGTGAAGATGTCGTAGACTGTGAACCAGTTATAGGCTATTTACACCGGGGGATGGAGAAAATTGCCGAAAACCGTTCTACAATCATGTATGTCCCCTACGTTAGCCGTTGGGACTACGCTGCGGGGATGTTTAATGAAGCGGTGACAGTCAACGCACCGGAAAAATTAGCGGGTATTACCGTACCCAAACGCGCCAGCTATATCCGTGTGATCATGCTGGAACTCAACCGCATTGCTAACCACCTCCTATGGTTTGGTCCATTCTTGGCTGACGTTGGCGCACAAACACCCTTTTTCTACCAATTCCGGGAACGGGAAATGATTTATGATCTGTGGGAAGCCGCCACAGGCTACCGCATGGTTAATCATAACTATTTCCGTGTTGGTGGTGTGGCCGTTGACTTACCCTATGGTTGGGTAGATAAGTGTTTAGATTTCTGTGATTACTTTATCCCCAAAGTTGATGAGTATGAACGCTTAGTTACCAATAACCCCATTTTCCGCCGCCGTATTGAAGGTCTGGGAACTATTACCCGTGAAGAAGCTATTAATTGGGGGCTTTCTGGTCCGATGTTACGCGCTTCTGGGGTAAAATGGGATTTACGGAAAGTTGACCACTACGAATGTTACGATGATTTTGATTGGGATGTTCAGTGGGAAACTGTGGGCGATTGTCTCGCCCGGTACATGGTGCGGATGCGAGAAATGCGCGAATCTGTAAAAATCATTCGCCAAGCTATTGCAGGATTACCCGGAGGAGCCTACGAAAACCTGGAAGCGAAACGGTTAATGGCTGGGAAAAAATCTGAATGGGATGGTTTTGATTACCAGTTCGTGGCTAAAAAAGTTGCTCCTACTTTTAAAGTTCCTAAAGGTGAAATTTACTCCCGTGTCGAAAGTGGTAAGGGAGAATTGGGAATTTACCTAGTTGGTGATAATAATGTTTTCCCCTGGCGCTGGAAAATTCGCGCCGCAGATTTCAACAACCTACAAATTCTTCCCCATTTACTCCGAGGAATGAAGGTAGCAGATATTGTTGTTATTCTCGGTAGTATTGACGTAATTATGGGTTCTGTTGATAGATAATCAATAGGAAACAACGAAATTTAGTAGGGACGTTTCCTGGAACGTCTCTACATTTCTAATGTTTAAGTTGAAATTGTTGACTATGATTTTGGAATAAGGGACGAACAACTACATACCCAGTCGCAAAACCAGTAATCATAATTAATACAATGGTTATTAATAAGTTCCAACCGCTTAACTCCTTTGTGTTAGATATGGTAGGACGAGAAAAGCGTACTTTTTTTTCTTCTATAAATACCCTTTGTGACCCTGTAGCATTGATGTTCGTACCAGATAGGGCTGCACCCTGGTGATGGTTTTGAGAATGTGTATTTTTTATGACTGCTTTTTTTTGGGGTTTAGTCTCTTGACGTGGAGGTGCTGCTTTAACTTTCGGCTTATTTGTAGGCTTATTTGTATATCTTACCTCATGGTTATTACTGACTGGAGGTTGAATTTGAGTTGAAGATTTGACTCTTTTATTAGGCTCAGGCGCTACGGGAGAACTAGGTGCTGAAGCATCAACTAACCTTTGTAGTTCTAAGCAAGACTCAATTACTTTGGTAATTTCTTGACGCAGTTGTTGATTTTCTTGGGCTAGTTTTTGATTGTGATTTGTGACTACATCCAATTTGGATTGTATTGCTTCTAACTCCGCTGTCAACTCCCGATAAACATACAGAGGGACAGAGGGGGGGTAGTTGGTAGGTGGTTGGCTATAGTTAGAGGCTGTAGATGTTTTCATGGATATTTTAGTATCAAAATCCGGTAATTAAAGTCAAGACAGCAAGGAGTAGAAGATAGTTATTTGCGAGATTATGCCTAAGAATAATGTAAAATTGCACAAAAGGCAAAGTTTTGCAATTAATTAATTGAAATTAATGGAAAAAATATTTCTCAAATGGCAACATCAAACTAGAAGACTGGGATTTTTAGCGATTATCATGGTCGTGAGTATGATAGCTATCATTATGCCGTCATTCTCCTTAAAAGCACAAATGCCTAATTCCACAGAATTAAGGGGAGTATGGTTAACAAATATTGATAGTGATGTTTTATTTGCAAGAGAACGATTAAAACAGAGTTTACGAACCTTACAGCAATTCAACTTTAACACCGTTTATCCCGCCGTGTGGAATTGGGGATATACATTGTATCCTAGTAAAGTAGCAGCCAAAGTCATTGGTAAAGCAGTTGACCCTACCCCCGGACTGCAAAAGCGAGATATGCTCAAAGAAATCATCACCCAGGGACATAAACAAAATTTAACAGTCATTCCCTGGTTTGAATTTGGCTTTATGGCACCTGCTGATTCACTTTTAGCTAAAAATCGTCCTGGTTGGTTGACAAATCGCAAAGATGGCACAAGAATAGTCAAAGAAGGAATACATAACCGAGTTTGGTTAAATCCTTTTCGTCCCGAAGTGCAAAAATTTATTCAAGATTTGATAGTAGAAATAGTCAAAAATTATGATCTTGATGGAATTCAATTTGATGATCATTTCGGTTTACCATCAGAACTAGGATATGATGCCTACACTACAGCATTATACAAGAAAGAACATCAAGGTAAACTTCCCCCCCCAGACTTCAAAGATCCAGAATGGGTAAGTTGGAGAGCGAACAAAATTACCGCATTTATGCAGCGGGTATTTACAGCAATTAAAGCCAATAAAAAAGATTGTATCGTTTCCGTTGCACCAAATCCCCAGCGTTTTTCCTATGAATATTTCCTGGCAGATTGGCAAAAATGGGAAAGAATGGGAATAGTTGAAGAGTTAGTTTTACAGATTTATCGTGATGATTTAAACATCTTTATGAGGGAATTAGAATATCCAGAGGTAAAACTAGCCCAAAGTCATATTCCCGTGAGTATTGGAATTTTAAGTGGGTTAAAAAATCGTTCAGTTTCCATAGAACAAATAAAAACCCAAGTCGAGAAAGTGCGCGAGAGGAAATTTGCTGGTGTTTCTTTTTTCTTCTATGAAACCCTCTGGAATATCAGTCAAGAAAAACCCCAACAACGTCAACAAACATGGCGAAAAATATTCCCCACACCTGCAAATTATCCTAACTTATTAGCAAATTGGAAACCGTAGGAAATTACAGCAGTTCCCGGTATTCACAAAGTACAGATATTAATGATAAAACTCTTGTGGTGCGGGCATCTTGCCCGCATAAATTGTACCTCACTCAAGCTGAATTTGCTGTATCTCATTACCCGACGACAAAGCCGTCCTAGAAGGACGGGGCTTGTATCCGATTTTTTTCGGTCATTATCAATGGGATAGCCGCTGATTGTAATGGCTAATAATTTGTGCAGCCACTTGAGAAGCAGTTAAACCATCGGTTTGGACTTCAATAGCATCAGGTGCTTTTTGTAATGGGGAAACCTGACGAGTGCTGTCTTTTAAGTCCCTTTCCGCAATGTCCCGTTCTAGCTGTTCTAAACTAACTTGGGGTTGATTTTGTTTTTCAAAGTCCTGATAACGACGACGGGCCCGTTCACCCACGGAAGCAGTTAAAAAGATTTTAACTTCTGCATCTGGGAAAACATGAGTGCCAATGTCTCTACCTTCCGCTACTAAACCCCCCCGTTGTCCCCAACTCTGTTGTTGTTGGACTAATGCTTGTCTAACAGCGCTTTGGGCAGCGATCGCCGATACTTTGGATGTCACCTCAGTTGTGCGAATTTTTTGAGTTACATCTATATCGTTAATCTGGACTTTTACGGGAGATTGCAGACTTTGACCGGGAGTAAGTTCAATTTTACACCGAGTTGCTAGTTCAGCCACAGCACAATCATCATCAATATCAATAGCTTGTTCCAGCACTAGCCAAGCGATCGCCCGGTACATAGCACCAGTATCTAAATAAACCAAACCTAATTCCTGTGCCACCTGACGAGCAACTGTAGATTTACCAGCGCCCGCAGGACCATCAATAGCGATAATCGGTTGACGGATTTGGTCCTTGACATCCCGTAGAATCGTGTTGTCAATTAACCTGGTAGAACCAAGACGAGCCGCGATCGCCAACATTCCTTCATTCTCAACTTTTTCTAAAAACATCAACGTATTTGGTTCAACTAATTCAATATATTCCAAGCTGATAGTCCTCACCTTGGCGATTTCTTGCCTTGCCAATGCTATTAACTCACTACTGTGACGAACGCCAGCTTGAAACGCTGCTTTAGCTTGTTCTAAAGCTTGAAATAACACTGTTGCTTGCTCTTTTTCCGTGGTAGTCAAATATTGATTCCGAGAACTTAAAGCCAAGCCGGACAATTCCCTCACCGTGGGACAAGTAACAATCTCAACGGGCAAATTCAAATCAGTTACTAACCGCTTAATAATTGCCAGTTGTTGACCATCCTTTTGTCCAAAGTAAGCTCGGTCAGGTTGTACCAAGTTGAAGAGTTTAGTCACAATTGTGGCTACTCCCGCAAAATGACCCGGCCGAAAATTACCACACAAACTAGACATCATAGCAGATGGGGGGATAACTTGTGTCACCTGAGTTGCTGTGATATTTTCAGCAGGGACACCAATTTCTTCAGGATTTGGGGCAAAAATCGCATCTACACCAGCTTGTTCACAAAATTCTCTGTCCCGTGCTAAAGTCCGGGGATAGCGTTGATAGTCCTCATTTGGGCCAAATTGCAGCGGATTAACAAAAATACTGACAATTACCGTCAGATTTTCCCTCCTAGCTCGATGAATCAAGCTCAGATGCCCTTGATGTAAATTACCCATAGTTGGCACTAAACCCACCGCAGTCGGATACCAAACAGCTTGATCATCAACTTCCTTATCCTGGGTCGTCCCGAAATGGTAATACCTCCGACGGCCATTCAAATAACAGCGTAAAGCCGTAACTGTTGTCAGCAACCGCACAAAAAACCCCCAGTTCCTTTCGATCCTTTCCCCCGTTAGTGTATATCTGATAGCGCGGCGTGGCACAATTGATAATTGGGGGATAAATAAGATAGATGAACCAGGGGAATTTAATAGTGAAGAGCGAAAAGAGATAAGGAACGAGAAAGGGGATTATCTTCCCAAAATTTCCAGACTAACTGGAGCAAGACCACTGCCGATCATACCTAATACACGGGCAGCACCGGCAGAAAGGTCAATAATTCGACCCCGAATGAATGGACCTCTGTCATTGATGCGGACGACGACAGAACGCCCATTTCTGGTATTAGTAACGCGGATTTTTGTCCCCATGGGTAAACTCCGATGAGCAGCAGTTAAACCTTCGGGATTATATCTTTCCCCACTGGCTGTTTTATTGCCAGAGCCGTCATAACCATACCAAGAAGCTATGCCGCGAAAATTAATATTTACCCCGCCAAAAGCAATTTTTTGTGGTAACTTGGGTGTAGAAACTGATTTACCAGTGGGTAGATTGGCGATTTCCTTGATGGGATCTGCGTTGCCAATCAGTCTCCGCAGTCTATTAGTTGCCTCTAAAGCATCTTGAGCCAGATTAGTGGCTGGGTTTTTTTTGTTGCCATTAGTATTGGCTGATAGTCGCGTGGTTTTATTGACTTCTACCAGTTCTTGACCGTCAATTATGATGGTGTAGCGATCACGTAGCGATCCATAGGAATCCCCAGACGGTCTGCGAACAGAGCGGCCATTTTTGTAAGCTTTATTATTACTTGCAGGATTATCCGCTATTTTCCAACTGACGGTAATCTTGCTTGCGTCTACATTGTTTTCAACTAGTTCATTAATTCTAGCTGCTATGACACTAGCTTTCTCAACCGGGTCATTGTCAATGGCACTGAATTGTTTGTTGATATTGATTGTATTGCCAGTATTGCTAAAATTGGCAAATTTACCTGAGTCAGTAGCAACTTCAGAATCAGAATTGAAACTCTGATTATTGCCAATGACCCCGACTTTGATTTTCTTGTTAGTAACTCGGGCAGAACCGAGAAAGGTGAGAACGGGAGTATCCCGAACATAAAGAGTTGCTGCTTGTAAACCCTGAATACTGTGAGGCTTAATTCTGGCAATCACAGGCTCAACAAGGGGTTGTTCTGTCGGTAATTGGTATTCTCCAACTTTAACCGCATCATTGGCAGATGATTTGGCAAGAGTTGGAAAACTTCCCTCACTGGCTTGAGTTCTAGCGACTGAGGGTAGACCCAAAACGGTTAGGGTCAATATTGTTTGGGCTACGACAGTATTCCACAAATGTCTTTGATTCATGCGTCCGATTTTTAAAGCGACTTGAGAACTTAAGTTTTTTTTAGTTGGGTTTTTCACTTGTGATGGTGACAGTACCTGCAAACTCGAACCTGTTCCGCTTCCACTTTGGATTTTGTAACTGCAATAGACTAACATGAATGTTTAAGGTTGGGGATCAGGGTTTTAGCGTAAATTTCAACATACTGGCAAAATTTCAACTCAGATTTAGGCTGTCAAACTGTTTTCAATTCAGGATTTTAGCTATGTAACGTTTTTTGGAGATATCTATATTTTCTCAGGCCAAATTATTATTGACTAATAACTTGATCCCAGATTTACTACTTAATATTTATCCTCAGTATTTATCAAATATTATGTGTCTAAAAGTTACTTAGCATCATTTAGGTTTAGATGCAATTTTACTGGCAAATAGTTCTATTAACAGAAGTTCAAATCTCCGAAAATATAATCTGTATAAGAGCTAAATTTGAAAACCTACTTGGGATATTTCACTAAATACTTAATTTGTTACTTGCATAATTAATGGGTAACTACTGATAATAATTTAATTAATTAGTATATGTAATTACTCAAGATATTGAGTAATAAAAGTGTTTTTTCTCCAGTAAGTATTTATTCCTATGATCAGGTCAATAATTAATGAGACAATGAAAAAAGGGTAATAAGCGCGTATACATTAATACGTAAAGTCTAAAATCATACATATTTGCTTTTTATTCAGTAATAACCTCAGTAATCAATTTTGTATCAAGCTATCAACCCTATATTTAGTCGAGAAAATTCAGAAATATTACCACCAGCACTTTTAAACATGATTAAGGAATTGTATTTCCAGTATAAATCCCTCAAAGATGGGTAGCAACTAACTATAACTATATTCCCGAACTTGCAAAAATAAATCCCAAATTCCTAAAACCCTAAATCCTTAGTAACGAAAAGTAAAGTTACCCAAAACCTCTTTTCTGTTCCCCGTTCCCCGTTCCCTTGTCATAACGACAATTTTTAACGCCAACCTACTTACAACTTCTGCAATAATTCCTGAGTTAATTGCATAAATGCTTTAGAACCGGCTGTATTAGGACTTAGTAAAGAAACTGGCATGAAACTATCAACGGCTTTGGCAACATTCACATCAACTGGTATTTGCGCTTTACAGATTTTATCTACTCCAAAATCTTCAATAACTCGGTGCATTACCTGTTTATAATATTTACTATTCAGGATATTTGCACTGGACATACTAAAGACTATTCCTAAGATTTTAATATCCATTTTTGCTTCTTGTTGGTGACTATCTTTTAATTGGGAAATCCGTCTTTCTAAAAGTTGGATTCCTACTACAGATAAGGGTTCTGGCCTAGCTGGGAGAATATAGAAATCACTACTAGCTAAAGCACTACGAGTCATGAGATTATAACCGGGAGCGCAATCTAAAAGAATAAAATCATATTCATCGCGCACAGGTTTTAAGATATCTCTAATTAAGACTCTTTCAAAGCGATTCCAGATAGTTTCAAAGTCCTGTTCACCCAATGCTACAGATTGATTATGCAGCATTTCCGAAACTACAAATTCATCATATAAATCTATATCTCCCGGTAATAAATTTAATCCAGGAAGATTACAAACTTGCGGTTGAATAATGTCATGAATGGTAAATTTTGCCTCTGGTTCGGGGTTGATAATTTGATCTAGTAAATATCTCAATGTCTTTCTTTGTTTGCGACGTTTGGCAAACTCTACTGGTGACATTAAACTCAGTGTGGCACTAATTTGACTATCTAAATCTAAAACCAGGACTTTTTTACCGTAATTTTTCGCTAAACAAGTAGCTATATTGACTGTAATAGTGGTTTTACCAACTCCACCTTTCATATTTGCTGTTGCGATTATATGTCCCATTTTAGCTCCTCTACTGACGCTTTCCCATTTAGATAGCGTTCATATTATCCAATAAATTTTCACTTTGGTGATGTTACTCTTTTAGGGGGACGTGGAAAAGTATCAAAGGATTTCTAATAGACATCTCCGACAAAAATAGTAGAGACCTTCCATGGAACGTCTCTACCAGGTTATTTATTTGCCTAAACTAATGGTAGCTGAATACTTTGTGCTAATAAACTCTGAATACGTTGTAAGTGCGAACCAACTTGGTAAACTAAATCACCTTTGCCTATCAGATAAGCTGCTACGGTTGATGTTCCACCTAAGATGATTTTTGAATCTGCTTCGCTTTTGGTGCTGAGTGCAACCCTTCCAGGTAGGTTAGAACGGATAATTGGGGTGACAATACTCGCTTCTGGACGTTGTGTAGAAATAATCAAATGAATACCTGCGGCTCTTGCCATCGCCCCTAAACGTTTGATACTTTGTTCTAAGATGGTGCGGACTTCTTTTTCTGCCATAAAATCGGCATATTCATCAAAAATACAAACAATGCGCGGTAACATTGGGGAGGAACGTTGATTATAAACTGTTAAATCTGCACATTTAGCTTTTTCAAATTTTTGATAACGAGATTCCATTTCTGCAACTAGTTCTTGCATTAATTCTACAGCGCGATCGCTATCTTTGACAACTGCTGCATATAACCACGACATTTGTTCAAATTCGGGAAATGTTACCCGCTTGGGGTCAACTAAAGCAATTTTTAAATGTTGGGGAGAATGACGATAGATTAAACTGAGAAGAAGCGATCGCAAAAATTCACTTTTTCCGCTTCCTGTTGTTCCTCCCACCAAAAAATGACAGGTATTTGGATCTGATAAATCAGCCTCTAACAATTTACCATCAATACTCACCCCAATAGCAATTTTTACGGGTGCTGTTGGCGGTAAAAATTGCTTTTGAATAAAATCTTCAAATTTAGCAATTTGTCTATCTTGACGCGGTAAATCAACACTAACATAACCAGCTTGAGGTGCAATTAAAGGCGGATATTCTAACCCCAATTGTACTTGTAAATCAGCGGATAATTTGAGAATTGAATTTACTTTTACACCGGAATTTGGTTTAAGTTTGACTCTGATAAATGCTGGACTTACCGCAGCACCATGATACTCAACACCAATACCAAAAGATTGCAAAGTATTAACTAAATCTTCGCCTATTTTATCAGCATTAATAGATGTTTCTTCTTTTTCAACATCAAAAAAAGTTTGACATTTTTGTTGTTGGGGACAAATTTCACATAAATGAGGTTGAGTTGTCGCTGGTGGTGGGTTAGGATTGGGAGATTCCCAACTTAACCAGTTTTGCATTTGTAATAATTTATAGGGAATTAATTGATGAACCGTATTTTCTAACTGTTCCCAAGAATATTTGTACTCTTTAAATTCTGGTAAAACACAATAAACAGCAGAATCAACAGGTGCTTTTTTCTGCTTCGATAACATATAACTATAGAGAGAGACTTGCGCTAATTGTGCTGCTGAATCTACAGGTTGATAGGTTTTAAATTCTACCATATAAAGGCGTTTAAGTTCAAAATTAAAAACCAGACAATCAAACTCACCTCTAATTAATTGTTTTGTGCCATTAGGTAAATCAAAGTAATATTCTAAATTGCGTTCTCCAGAAATAAAAGTATTAGAAATAAGTGTTTCTGCACTGCAATAACGACGATTAATTACTAACAATTCAGTAAACTTTTTAATTAATCCTTGTAAACCTTGCCAAACTTGTAGTAATACAGGTGCTTTACTCGCGTCTTGTGCAATTACATCTTGTAAATAGGGAAAGAACTTAATTTGATAGAATAATTGTTGAATTTCCGATGTAATTTGATCTACATTTAATTGTGTTGCAGATGGATTGAATAAATTTTTAAATCTGGGTTCAATCAGTAGTAAATTAATAAAATCATCTGCTAATTTATGAAAAACATTACCAACACCAGCAATAGTATCTTTAGGAGAGAATATTGCTTTACAATTAAAATGGTGATTTAGATAAAATAGTCGGGGACATTCAAAAGCTAATCTAACTTTAGTGGGAGTTAAAGAAGAATTTTCAGATTTGTGATTCACCATATTAAATACACGACTAATAACATCAGGATTGGATATTTCCAGCAAGCGATAATGAACAGCAGCGAGATAAACAGTATCCATAGCTGCATAGTTTAACTGTTTTTGAGTCAGGGGACGTTTTCCCCAATCACTGCTTCCTTCTTCTGCGTCTACATGAGAAAATTGACAGAGTTCAGCAGCTAGAGTTTTTAGTTTTAAGTTGGTAGTTTGTAAAACTTCTTTGGTGATTTTTCTCGCTATTTTTAAAGTACAAGTGACATTTTGTGCCAGTTCCTTACCTAAATATTTTAAATCAAAACCAGCATTATGAAAAACTTTCTCAATTTGCGGATTAACCATGATTTGGTTAATGAAATATACAGCCAAATCAGGTTTATCTAAAACATCAAAAATGTAAGCAGATTCACCAGTTAAATCTGTATAATCAGCCAATACCTGAATTAGTGCTAATTTTGGTTTCTTGGTATAACAATCAGCAATTTCCGTATCTATCCATAGGGTTTTAGATAGGGACAGTTGGGAAATTTGATTGTAAATTTCAGAAGCTTCTGTCAGGTAGTGCATTGGCTGATATAAAAAATGTGCTGGATAGATTACTTGTGAGGAACTAAGCAAATTAATTGAGATTCTGGCTTGGCTTTGGGGTCAAGAATTTGAATTTTATTTTCCTCACATAGTTGTTTAATCAATACATTAATTTGATCTTCGTTAACTGTGGGAAAATTGCTAATAGCATTGTCAATTAAAGTTTGTCTCCCTAAAAAATGATGAGTTGTAACTAGATTGAATAAGAAATCTTTACATTCTGTTAATTCTAGTGGGGGTGTGATTATTACAGGTTCAATCTTTTTAAAGATTCCCAAATCTTGTAATAGAGAACAACCTTCTAAAATATTAGACTCACGAATTAGTTCTTGTAAACTCTTGAAGTCGAAGGTTTTACTTCCTATTACCAAGTCTCCCTCACGAGCATCTTTTACTAAGTTGTGATATGTAACCAAGTAATGAACAGAATTAATATGTGGGGTGATGTGACGATGGGGAGAACCTGTAAAAAACTTTGTATAGCTTTGATAGCCTTTGTTCTTGGTATTACCTAATACTTCTGCACGAATGAGGTATAGGGTTAAGGTTGAATCTTCTTTAGCTGCTTTTTTGCACGCTTCCATAACATGAAAAAAAGTAGTCATATTACCATCTTCTGTCCAGACAACTCCTAAAGGTCTAGATTTATCTGACAATTTATATTCTAGTGAATAACTAGCATACTTTGTACCTGTAAACAGTGGATATTTAACTCCCTCTACGTGCAAAGTTTCTAAAACATCTTGCAGCATCTTAATTAAATCCGGTGCAGAAAAATGGCGAATTTTAGTAATTTGGTGCTGAACTTTATTAAATTCATTGAGCCATTTCAATTTAAAAGCTGCAAGTAATTCTGAAGGGTCATCTTTTTTTACACTTAAGTCAGGTTTAAACTCACCTTTACTACCACCAACCAACCATTCTTTATATTGTTGAATTACATCTTTCCCAAATATTATTATCTCTCTAGGTTTAGTTTTTCCTCCTGGAAATTCTTCCTCTAGATATTGGCGAGTTAAAGGGTAAATAGGAGATGATGGTTGAGAATGTGCTTGAAGGTGTAGAGAATAAAGACGAGATGATAAAAGTGATTCAGCTTGGGTCAAACTAATACTTTTTAAATAAATTCTTTCATCAATACGATCTTTGTGACTTTGATCAATTCGAGATTTATTTTGTTCCCAAGTATTAGTTCCTATGCTGATAATGATCAGCAGGTTACTATTTTGTTCACTAATTATAGTATTGACGTTGAATAACGCTTGTAAATTTTGTCTTCCGTCAGGTAAAAGAGCAATACTTTCTAATTGGTCGAAACACAGGACAATTGGTTGAGTATCACCAGCAATTCTGCTAAAATTTCTTAGATTTTCTCTTGCAGATTCTTCTGTATCAATTGATTTTTTAATTCCTAAAGTTTTTAGAGAATCTTCACTTAAGTCATCACCTCGTAACCACTCGCAAGCTAATGGATAGAGTTCCGTATCAGTCAAATCATGCAGGACACCAAAAAAAACATCCGCATTGTAGATAGAGATACCTGCTTTTTTGTAGATATCCCTGAGTTTATTAATAAATTTTCCCCGCTCATTTCGCAGCAAATCAAGTACATCATCTTTGAAAATACGGTCTTTAACACTGCGTTCCTTGATAGAGGTTAATACATTTTCTACCCAAAGTAATAATTGAGAATCTTTTTGTCCCTCTGGAACTTGTACCAAACTATCAACCGTATATCGCAAAATATGCCGCCAAATTCTATCAGTTTCAGTAAATGGCGGAATATAGACAAAAAATGCCTTATGATTGAATTTCTTTTTGAGTCTACCCAATAAATAAGTCTTGCCACAACCAGCATCACCATCAAGTATTATAGTGCGTGTATTATGATCTTGAACAACTTGATCAAGTGTTGTTTCAATTTTAGTGATCGCTTCTTGATGGATAGAATCAACCGTAGGTTCTGGTTGTTGTTTATGCCAAAAGTTGACTGACCTAATATTACCAAAGGGGTTAATACTCCTGAGAATAATCTCATCAATAGATGTCATAAGCTTGCTCTTTAATTCTCTGTAAGTTGAATGAAAAATAATGGACTTCCTGAACGCTGGCTAATTCCGGCGTTAACTTGATCTGGGGTATATTCTTCAGCGTGAATAAGCCCTCGCAGTTCAATTTGATCAGTCTTTTGCAACCTATACAAAGCCTGATCTAAATCATCTCGTAATAAAGGCGGTTGTAACTTTTGTCGTAAATGGAAAATTGGTAAATAATTCTCTGTCCCCAATTCCCGATCTAATTTCTTGATAGTCTCTAAAATTTCTTCATCACTAATATTGCTATTAATATCAGAATATGATTCCACATTATCAGAA
>LJOT01000082.1 GCA_001672075.1 Anabaena sp. CRKS33 | reverse complement strand
TGCTTCTAATTCTCCTAACCAACCTGTTAATGGTACTTCTGCTATTTGCTGTTTAATATCTGGTATAGGTAAATTATAAGCGGTGAGAATTTCTGGTTTAACTTGAGCTAAAACAGTTTTAATGGGTATTCCCCAACTGAGTTTTCTAAATTCTTGAATTTCTGTATTTGTGGGGCGTTTTCCGTTGGTATAAACATAAGCAGAATTGGATAAAGGATAGGAACTAATGCCATTAATTCCTATGAAATTTCCGAAACTACTAATAATTGGACCGCCACTCATTCCTTGTTGAATATCACCAGTATAGCCAATTTCATAACCATCTTTTAAACTGGGTTGGGAGATGATTTGTTGTACTTTTCCTGTTGTCAATACTAATTTATCCTCAGATACAGCATATCCTGCGGCCATAACTGGTGTTTCTAAGTTAATATCAAAAGATGCGATTCTGTCAGCAATTTCTGATGGTAAACAATATTCTTTATTAGATGTAAATTTTACTATAGCTAAATCAAATTTATCAAAGTTAGTATTAGGTAAAATTTTAGCTGCATATTTTTGACCATCGGCTGTGATAATATTAATGTTATTAATTCTTCTGACAACGTGGGAATTAGTGACTACTAAATAAGAATTACCTTTTCTAGCGAAAATTGTCCCGGAAGCGCCTCTTTCTTTGTCTCTGACTCTAACTGTGATTTGTTTAGCAATGGTTCGTAATTGTGGGTCTGAATAAATACCGTTTTCTGGGTCTGCTGGTTGTAATTTGCACCTTTGCGAGGTCTGTGTAAGTAGTTTTGTCGTCTTGGTTTGGGTTTCTATTGCTGACACTGGATAAGGTAGCAGCAGTAAGCAGGAGATAATAGCGATTTGACGTTTCATGATTAGTTAAATAGTGTTTTTATCAGTAGTGATTTACCCCCCTTAATCCTCCCTTGGGGGAAACCGGAGTCTTGTCCCCTCCCTTTTGCAAGGGGAGGGTGAGGGTGGGGTATTTTGTCACCTTGTAAAGCAGGGAATTTACCCCCCTTAATCCCCCCTTATCAAGGGGGGAAACCGGAGTCTTGTCCCCTCCCTTTTGCAAGGGGAGGGTGAGGGTGGGGTATTTTGTTATTTAGAGATTTTTCTGAGATATTCACCCAGATTTAAGTAAGTATTTTCACCTGAACTTTGCCAAGTTAGGTCTGAAGTTCTACCTTCTCTGATATCCTCAAGTTCAGCTAAAACTGTAGTGGGATTTACACCTGGTCTGACGCTAAATAAAATATTTTGTTTATTGCATTCACCAGGTTTAGCCGCACAGATAACTCCCAAACCATTCAACCTACCGGTAGTTAAATAATCTAATCGGCCTTGTTCATAAAATTGCTGGAATTTTTTACTTACTTGTTCACAGCGTCTTTTAGGAGTCCATTGACTACTGGGAAAAGAGTCAGATTTCCAAGCAATTATGGGTACATAAGGGTTAGGTTTTTTGTCGGGAACGAAGGCCATGGTGGTGGGAACTCTTTCCGTATTACCTTGGTAAGAAATTGAACGACAAGCAAAACTAACTTCTTGCTTGGGAATCTCTTGACTCAAACCGGGGTTAACACTGAGGGTAACTGTTAAAGCGGTAAATGCTAAGATACTAGTTAATGCTGGTAGCTGCATAATGTTTAACCTGTGATTACTGAATTTTGGGGGTTATGGTAATATTTGACTGGATTTGTGTTATTTAAACTTTATACTTGGCGTACAAATATGCACACACATAACTGATTATATACTAATTTATTGAAAATATTCAGATATTTACTCGGAAGTTAATTTTATGATACAATCCAATTTGATGGATCAACCCTGTAACTATATCATTTACTATTTTATCTATCATGTACTATTGCACCAGACCGCACTGCCCTAGTCCCGAAAACCGTTTTCCCGACTCTCCAGATCCTCATACTAAGTCGGGAATATTCTGTCAAGCTTGTGGAATGCCTCTAATATTAAAGGGGGAAAGAGGATATTATCAAACTATTAAACCTGTGGGAAAAGGAGGATTTGGTGCTGCTTTTCAAGCTATTGATTTAAAATCTGTGAATCAGCGTCAATGTGTAATCAAACGACTGAATATTAAAATTGATGAAATTCGAGAAGAATATAAGAACCCGGAAATTGTTGACAAAATTGTTGAAGGAATCAAAGCAGCTTTTGAACGAGAAGCTCGGGTTTTAGAATTTTTAGGTGATAATAACGGGAATATTCCCACTTTATATGATTATTTTTCCTTTACCGCTCCTGCTTTTGGTCAACAAGAAGAACTTGAGTTTAAATATTTAGTACAACAGTATATCCAAGGTGAAAATCTATCTCAGGAACTCAGAAGAAAAGGTCGTTTTTCTGAAACAGAGATTTTAGATTTTTTAAAGCAAATTTTACCGGTTTTACAATTTATTCATGACCAAAATTCTATCCATCGAGATATTAAACCTAGTAATATTGTTAGGGAAACAGCAACACAAAAACTATTTTTAATTGATTTTGGGGCGGTGAAACAAGTTGTTTCTGGTGAAACAAATATGAAAAAATCCGTACCTTTTTTTACGAAAGTCTACGCTTCTCCTGAACAAAGATCTGAAGAAGGAAGAATAGGAGAAGTTTATCCGTCTAGTGATTTATATAGTTTGGCTGTTACTTGTCTGGAGTTACTCACAGGTATAACTCCCGTTGATTACCTTAACAATAATTACGGAAATTGGCGACAACAAGCTAGTAGAATTATTAGCCCTTCTTTAGCTAATATTTTAGATAAAATGCTCAAGGTTAATCCTAGACACCGTTTTCAATCAGCAGCAGAAGTTATAACGGCTGTCAATGAATATCGAATAACTACACAACCAGATCATTCAGTCAATAATAATAATAGTACAAAACCCATCACTAAACCATCTCAAAATTTAAAATTTTTACTCATAAAATCGGCTTTTTTAATAAGTTTAATAACTACTGGTGTAATAGGTGTTAATAGTTATTTGCAATCATCAACTAAAGTAGTAGAAGTAGTAGAATATGCAAAATATGGGATTAAGTTTAAATATCCTAAAAATTGGCAAGAAACGCCAGCAATAGATAAATTAACGCGAATTATCCCCAAAAATATGAACTCATCTTCTCTAACTCCAGAATTTTTTATCACTATAGAAGAGTTATTCCAGTCAGAGACTTTAGAAGATTATACTAAGTTTTCTATCGGACAAATTGAAGCATTAGGACAAAATGCGAAAATTATCAAATCTGGAAAAATACAACTTGGTGAAACACAAGGTTATCAAGTAGTTTATGAGTTCAGAGATAATATCCACAAGGTAAGTTTCCAAGAAATGCAAGTATGGATTGTTAATGGTAAAAAAGCCTATATTCTCACCTATCGCGCTGAAGACAAATCCTATCCAGAGTTTGCGAAAACTGTGGAAGACACCATAATTAAATCCTTTACACTGGAAAAACCCACCTCTGAAAAACCCATAAATCCAATCTGGTAATTAAGTCTTAATTACAAAAAAAGGGAACAGGGAACAGGGAACAGGGAACAGGGAACAGGAAACAGGGAACAGGGAACAGGGAACAGGGAACAGGGAACAATTTTAACTGTCTGGATATCCTCAATTTTCCAAATCCGACAAAGAAAAATGCAATTCATTTTGAGACACCATTACCCATTACCCATTACCCATTACCCATTACCCATTACCAGCCTCAACTAGATAACTAGCAACTTGAGTTATTACTCCACATTGGGCAATAATACTACATTTTAAAGATGTGAAGACCGATCTAGCTATTCTGCCAAATATTTTTACAATGATCCTATTAAACGGTAGTTTGTTATTCTAAAAGCTTATGCAGCCAACTAACCCCAATCAATTTACAGAAAAAGCCTGGGAAGCGATCGCTCACACACCCGATGTAGCCAAACAGTATCAGCAACAGCAGTTAGAAAGTGAACATCTGATGAAAGGGTTACTGGAACAGGAGGGACTGGCCAGTGCGATTTTCACTAAAGCCGGCGCGAACCTGCAAAAAGTCCGTGATCGTACTGAGCAATTCATTCAACGTCAACCCAAGGTATCCGGTTCTAGCACTTCCGTATATTTAGGACGCAGTTTAGATACATTGTTAGATCGGGCAGAAAAATATCGTCAAGAATTTAAAGACGAATTTATTTCTATTGAACATTTATTACTAGCTTACGCCAAAGATGACCGTTTTGGCAAGAGTCTCTGTCAAGAATTTGGTTTAGACGAAAACAAACTCAAAAATATTATCAAAGAAATTCGGGGGAAACAAAAAGTGACTGACCAAAATCCAGAAGGTAAATATCAATCACTAGAGAAGTACGGACGGGATCTCACAGAAGCCGCCCGCAAAGGTCAACTAGACCCGGTAATCGGTCGTGATGATGAAATTAGACGGACGGTACAAATTCTCTCCCGCAGAACCAAAAATAACCCGGTTTTAATTGGTGAACCTGGGGTGGGGAAAACTGCAATTGCGGAAGGTTTGGCACAGCGCATAGTTGCGGGTGATGTTCCCCAATCTCTCAAAGATCGTAAACTGATTAGTTTGGACATGGGGGCTTTAATTGCGGGGGCTAAATTCCGGGGTGAATTTGAGGAACGTCTCAAGGCCGTATTAAAAGAAGTCACAGAATCTGGTGGCAATATTGTCTTATTTATTGATGAAATTCATACCGTTGTTGGTGCTGGTGCTACCCAAGGGGCTATGGATGCGGGGAACTTATTAAAACCCATGTTAGCGCGAGGTGAGTTACGCTGTATTGGGGCGACAACTTTGGATGAATACCGCAAATATTTGGAAAAGGACGCGGCTTTAGAAAGACGCTTTCAACAAGTTTATGTAGATCAGCCTAATGTCGTTGATACAATTTCTATTTTACGCGGTTTAAAAGAACGTTATGAAGTTCATCATGGGGTGAGAATTTCTGATAGTTCTCTTGTGGCTGCGGCTACTTTATCTAATCGTTATATTAGCGATCGCTTTCTCCCTGACAAGGCCATTGATTTAGTAGACGAAGCCGCTGCTAGACTGAAAATGGAGATTACTTCTAAACCCGAAGAACTGGACGAAATAGATCGGAAAATTCTCCAATTAGAAATGGAAAAACTCTCTTTACAAAAAGAAAGTGATCCTGCTTCCCGTGAACGTTTGGAAAGATTAGAAAAAGAACTAGCTGACCTCAAAGAAGATCAAAGAACTCTCAGCACACAATGGCAATCTGAAAAAGATATTATCACTAAAATTCAGTCAATTAAAGAAGAAATTGACCGCGTGAATTTAGAAATTCAACAAACCGAAAGAAACTATGATCTTAACCGGGCTGCGGAATTAAAATATGGTAAATTAACAGACCTACATCGTCAGTTACAATCAGTAGAAACTGAACTTTCTCAAACCCAAAAAACCGGAAAATCACTGTTACGGGAAGAAGTCACAGAAGCCGATATTGCGGAAATTATTTCTAAATGGACAGGCATTCCCCTGAATAAGTTGGTAGAATCAGAAAAGGAAAAACTGTTACATTTAGAAGATGAATTACATCATCGTGTTGTCGGTCAACAGGAGGCTGTTACCGCTGTAGCAGATGCTATTCAACGTTCTCGCGCTGGACTTTCTGACCCTAACCGTCCCATTGCTAGTTTTGTCTTCTTGGGTCCAACCGGTGTGGGTAAAACTGAATTAGCTAAAGCTTTAGCGGCTTATATGTTCGACACAGAGGAAGCCATGGTACGGATTGATATGTCCGAATACATGGATAAACATAATGTTTCCCGTTTAATCGGTGCGCCTCCTGGATATGTCGGCTATGAAGAGGGAGGACAATTAACTGAAGCTATTCGTCGTCGTCCTTATGCGGTGATTTTATTCGACGAAATCGAAAAAGCGCACCCTGATGTTTTTAATATTTTCCTACAAATTCTCGATGATGGTCGGGTGACAGATGCCCAAGGTCGCACAGTGGACTTTAAAAATAGTATCATCATTATGACCAGTAATATCGGTTCTCAATATATCCTTGATGTAGCTGGAGATGATACCCGTTATGACGAAATGCGAAATCGGGTTATGGAAGCAATGCGAAATAGTTTCCGTCCAGAATTTTTAAATCGTCTGGACGAATTAATTATTTTCCACAGTTTACAAAAATCAGAATTACGGCATATTGTTCAATTACAGGTAGATAGATTAAGAGAACGACTAACTGACAGGAAGATGTCTTTGAAATTATCTAGTTATGCCCTTGACTTTTTAGCAGAAGTAGGATATGATCCTGTATTCGGTGCAAGACCTTTAAAAAGGGCTATTCAGCGGGAATTAGAAACCCAAATAGCCAAGGCCATCTTACGAGGTGATTTTTGCGACGGTGACACCATTTTTGTAGATGTGCAAAATGAGCGTCTTTCTTTTAATCGCTTACCCGCAGAAGTATTTACTGCTTAATTAACAATGACAAGATTTGTAGAGACGTTCCAGGGAACGTCTCTATCGTTTCTATTTATATATCAAAATGAAGAACCAGGTTCTTCTAAAAATTTCTCCTCCTCTGGGGTGGAAATACGCCCTAAAATGGCGTTACGATGGGGAAAACGACCAAATCGGGCAATTATTTCCTGATGTCGAAAAGCTGATGCGATCGCTTCAGCACTATCAGGATCATGACTAAGTTGTTGAAACAGCTTAATACACTTTCTTTGATCAACTGGATTTTCGCTGTGTTCAAAGGGTAGATAAATAAACCAGCGTTGTACAGCCAATAGTTGACGATCCTGTCCCTTGTTTATAGCCTGTTTTGCTAATGAAAGTGCTTCCCAATCCGTTGCAAAGGCTTGAGGAGTATCACGAAACATATTCCGGGGAAATTGATCCAGCAATAGAATTAAAGCCAGACAAGTTTGGGGTGTATTCATCCAATCATGCAAATATCCTGCTACCGCTTTTTGGTAATCTTCTAGAAACAGGTTGCGGACTTTACTATCGAAATCTGGTTGTTTATCAAACCAGAATGGTTGAATTTTCCCATAATTGGGGTCATTTGCATGACCAAACCAAAAATCCAAAATCGTAGTTGCCTGGGACATTGCTATTATTTATGATTACAAAGCACTTGTCGCATTTTACAGAGATTTGCTGGTAATTCCAAATTCATGGCTTGTTGAATAAAAATTGACGGAATGGGAATATTGGGGGTGGCTTGTACAGTATAAGCTAATAGAGTACCATTACCCATGTCTTTAAGTTCTAAATTAGCATGAAAATCTGTAAATGTGCCTCTTTCCATGCGAAACTGAACCTGTTGTCCTACTACTTCTACCACACGCAGATAAATTTCTACTTGAGCCGTGAAAAATAGAAAAGCTTTTTGTGCAGATTGATACAGACGTTTAACATCACCTTTAGAGATAACTTCGCTTTTAGTAATATCAGGAAAATATTGTACCCAACGGGGGTAATCTGTAATTTGTTGCCAAACATGGGATCTAATTAAGGGAATATACATACAAGCGGTAACAGCACCACCCCAGTGAGTATGGGATTTCGTTTGTAGTAACACTTCACCCTGAATCAATAATCTCTGCTGATCTTGATTCCAGAGTATATCTGATAATGGTAAGCTGGCATCAGGTATACTTTTAAGATTGGAGTTTGTCATATATGATATTATGGCGGATATAGTAATTTTGGCGACTTTTTAACGGATTTTTTACTTGGCCTTAATTCAATTTACGTCGCTTGATTTTAATTACAGTCAAATTCATGGATTTTTCGCAGACAATTAGTCTAAAGTTGATTTAAAATGATCAGATCATGATTTCCCCGTCAGTGCGTAAATTGGAGTTAAGAGGAAAACAGCGTGAGTCAATCTTCCTTAAGTGGCAAATTAATCCAGGGTTTTGGTATTCTCTTGGGTATAAGTGTAGCCCTATTTCTACTCAGAGGTTTTGGCATTATTACTAATTTTCCTGGTGGTTTAATTACTTTACTGTTTTTCGGGGCGATCGCATTGGCAATTTTAAGTTATTGTTCCAAGAGATGGTGGCGTTTTTAAACTTATACCTCATTTACCTGAAATCTGTTGTCAATTCCCCGCTTTTCAAAGCGAGGAATTAGTATTAATTACCGACACTGACGATATTGAATGTGATAAACTAAACCACGGTGGGCGAGATCAAAGGAGTCAACTGTCGCCTGTCCTTGACCATTAGCACTCATTGAAGCATTGACGCGCATATTTACACTGTCACCACAGGCTGACCAAACATTACCCATAGTCGCTAATTGATCTCGAACATTATAGTCAGTTTCGCCTCTAAATGTCCTGGAAAAAACCGGGCCACGCTGACCTGCAAAAAAGTATTCTGCTCTTAGTTTCCCACTCGTATTGGGAGCAATATAGCCTCGATAATCAGCATCGTAGAGGGAGATTTGAAAACCTTGGGGGACTTGAATAGGAATGCTCAAATTACAGCTTTTGCGTGATTCTTGTGATTTATTCCCTTGAGCAATAAACTTATCAAATAGAAGAGTTAGCTCTTGACCATCGGGGCTAACGTTGACGCTAGCAGACCCTTCAGGACAACCATTACCACCATATCCTGCACCTATAATTTTAACTTTATTCTGGTCATTGGCAAAGGCAGGCCCAAAGGCAGGCCCAATAGAAGCTATCATTAGTGCAGCCGCAGCTAGGGATGCTTGTGCAAACTTGATAGATTTATTCTGGAAATTTTGATGACTCATAACTTATGTGTTTCAGATATTTTCAGTAGTGTTATGACAAATGTCAAGGGTCGAAGGAAAGTTGTTGTTAAGTAATTGGACAAAATAATTACACAAAAATTTGTCCTGAAATCCTTTAGTAATTAAGAATTAGCAGATAATTAATATATAATTAATTCTGTCGTGGTACTTATCGCCACCTTATGAACATCAAGGCTGAAATTGGGGTGAATTTGTTCCCTTAAAACCAAATTAGCAAACAAACTTAACTTTTTCTATCATTCTCATTCAGCAACCCCAACTGTCACAGATTAATGTTTTTGAATTAATTATTGAGGTGTATAAAAATGACAAAATATATATGTAAGGTGTGTGGTTATATCTATGACCCAGAAATAGGTGATGAAGATGGCGGTATAGCACCAGGAACAGCTTTTGATGATATTCCAGATGATTGGGTTTGTCCAGTTTGTAGTGCCTCGAAAAGTGACTTTGAGTTATATGAAGAGTAATATGGATGTTACGGAAACTTTTAATTTTTGATTTAACTTTTGATTTTGTTACCTTTGCAAATTGTCGTTATTGGTGGTGGGGCTGCGGGATTTTTTGGTGCGATCGCTTGTGCTGAAGCTAATCCCCAGGCTCATGTTACTTTAATTGAAGCCAGTCGTCAACCCTTGGCGAAAGTGCTGATTTCCGGTGGAGGTCGTTGTAATGTTACCCATGCTTGTTTTGAACCACAGCGTTTAGTCCAGAATTATCCTAGAGGTGGTAAAGCCTTATTAGGTGCATTTACCCGTTTTCAACCTTTAGATACTATTGCCTGGTTTGCGGCTCATGGGGTAAACTTAAAAACTGAAGCCGATGGGCGAATGTTCCCGATTACAGATCGAGCCGAAACTATTGCTGAATGTTTGATTAAAGCTGCTTTTGCGGCTAAAATAGAAATCTGCATTGGTACACCTGTAACTGCTGTCACCCGCAAAAATGACGGTTTTGAAATTCTCCTCAAATCAGGAGAAAGTAAAAAATGCGATCGCTTACTTTTAGCGACAGGTAGTAGTTTAGCTGGGTATAAAATCGCTAGGGAATTAGGTCACCAAATTGAACCTCCTGTACCCTCTCTTTTTACCCTGAATATTGCAGATACTCAATTACGGGAATTAGCAGGAATTAGCGTTAATTCTGTAAATTTACGGTTATCCCTTCCAGGTAAAACCCAATTACAACAAACAGGACCCTTATTAATTACCCATTGGGGTGTAAGTGGTCCAGCAGTGTTGAAACTGTCCGCTTGGGGTGCGAGGATTCTCCATGACCACCGCTATCAATGTCAATTATTAATCAATTGGTTGCCCGAATTATCACAGGAGGAAGTGAGACAAAAACTTTTGAATGTAAAATCAGCATGGGGAAAAAAAGCGATCGCCTTACATCGTGGTGTAGAATTACCTCATCGTCTTTGGCAATATATTATCAACCGTGCCAATATTACCACAGAAGATCGTTGGGCAGCCATATCTAATAAAACTTTAAATCAGCTAGTCCTAGAAATATCCCAAGGAGAATACCCAATTACAGGTAAAGGTGTATTTAAAGAAGAATTTGTCACCTGTGGAGGTATCAAGCTGAAAGAAGTTAACTTTAAAACAATGGAAAGTAAATTAGTACCGGGCTTGCATTTTGCTGGAGAAATATTAGATATTGATGGAATTACTGGTGGCTTTAACTTCCAAAGTGCTTGGACAACCGCATATTTAGTTGGTCAGTCCATGATCAAAACAACAGAAGACAATTAACCTATTTATTCCCTTGGGCTTTCCCGTGAAAAAATGTAAAGATTGTTAGTAAATAATTATGAAATTAAGTAAAATCATCAGCGAACTTGGCCAAGCTGTTAAAGCCGAAAGCCTGACCATACAAACAGATCAGGATTTAGAAATTACTGGAGTTGCTGCCATAGATGAAGCTAAATCTGGTACTTTGAGTTATGTAGAAGGGACAAAATTCGCGTCTTGGATTGATTCTACTGGTGCAAGTGCCTTGATTCTACCAGAAGATGAAAAATTGCAAATCCAAGCAACGGCCAGGGGTATTGCATGGTTAACAACTACAGAACCACGCGTACTATTTGCCAAAGCGATCGCTCTATTTTATCAACCATACCATCCTAGTACAGAAATTCATCCTACCGCAGTTATTCACCCCACAGCCCACATCGGGAATGATGTTTATATAGGTCCCCATGTCGTCATTTCTCAAGGGGTGGAAATTGGCAATTTGTCCGTAATTCACCCCAATGTCGTTATTTATCCAGAAGTGAAAATAGGCGATCGTACCACCCTACACGCTAATTGTACCATTCATGAACGGAGTTTAATTGGTGCAGATTGCGTCATACATAGCGGTGCTGTCATTGGTGCTGAAGGCTTTGGTTTTGTTCCTACCCACACAGGTTGGTTAAAAATGGAACAATCTGGTTATACTGTGTTAGAGGATGGAGTCGAAGTAGGCTGTAATACAGCCATAGACCGTCCCGCAGTGGGAGAAACGAGAATTGGTAAAAATACCAAAATTGATAATTTAGTCCAGATAGGACATGGTAGTAAAATCGGTGCTGGTTGCGCCATAGCAGGTCAAGCAGGTATGGCTGGGGGTGTAAAAGTTGGAAATGGGGTAATTTTAGCTGGACAAGTGGGAATTGCCAATCAGGTGAAAATTGGAGACAGAGCCATAGCTTCGGCTCAAAGTGGTGTCCACAAAGACGTAGCACCAGGGGAAATTGTCTCAGGGACTCCAGCAGTACCCCATAAAATATACCTGAAAGCATCAGCAATTTATAGCCGATTACCGGAAATATATCAATTATGTCAACGATTACAACGAAAATTAGGTAATGGGTAAGAATTTTCGGGAATTTTCCATAAATTCCGGCATGAGGTATAGTTGCTTGAGGAATTTTTGCAAAGTAGTCTCCAGGAAATCAGGTCATGATATTACCATGGTAGTAATTCTGCTGACTGGATGTTACAGATTTTATGAGAAGTGGTAGAAGGTTCTGACGGTTAATAGACTGGGAATTGATTCCCGGTCTATTAGCAAATTTCTGATCTAACTAGGTGGGACAATAGGATCATCATCATCCCCTGTGTGATTAGTAAGAAAGGAGGAAATTCTGTATGATAATCGTGGTCGTACTTGTATAAATCCGAAAGTATCATCTTCTTTATTGACCTTCGCAACATCAAAATTAGTCATTAACTGTTGGTAAACCATAGCAACCTCTTTTTTCGTCCTGATATAACAAAGTATCCATGACGGCAATTTGATTGTCATCACTAAGTTACTTAAGTGATAAACTTAATAAAGTTAATAAAGTTAATAAAATTAATGCAAATTAAGATACAATCCAGAATATTCTGTGGAGGGAGAACTGGACTATGGATGAACTTGTTATACTATTAAAAGATTGGGTGCAGCGCTTAAAAGGAATAGATTTAACTTTAGATCCTTGTGAAGAGGCAATTTTAAAATATTCTTTAGCAGGAAAATCTTACAGCAAAATGAGTGATGATATTCCGAATTATGAATTAAGCACCATAGCGAATATAAAAGCTCCCAAATTATTCAAACGCTTGCGGGAAGTGACAGAAACAGAGATTAATAAAAAGAATTGCAAGTTAGTTTTAACACAACTTTTACAACAAAATCAGCCAGAAATTATAGTAGAAAAAAATAACTATTTTTCCAATATACCACACAGATCACACATAAATTTGCATGAAGCACCAGACTTCGGTGATTTCTATGGACGTTCCCAAGAACTAAGTGATTTACAAAGATTGATAGTTACAGAAAACTGTCGTGTGGTGGGGGTTTTGGGGATGGGTAAGATTGGTAAAACCGCACTGGTAAGAGAGTTAGTTGAAAATATTTACAGACATTTTGATTATGTTCTTTGGAAGAGTCTTGAATATTCCCCAGATTTGGAAGAGATTTTAACCGAGATAGAACTTTATTTCCCGTTCAAAAATCCAGAAACGAGAACAAATAATAGAATTAATCATCTAATTACTCACTTAAATCAGCATCGTTGCTTGCTAATATTTGATAAATGGGAAGCAGTAACAGGAAATAGTGAAGCATCAGCACAACAGCAAGAAAATTACTTTAATTATGAAAAATTTTTGTCAAGAATTGGGGAATCAAAACATAAAAGCTGCTTGATTTTTATCAGTATACACAAACCTAGTATCATGGATTTACTTCAGAACAGAAAAAATATTAATGAGTTGTCATTATCTGGATTAAAAAATCAAGAAGCCAAAGCTCTATTGGCAAACTTAGGACTTTTTGACCCCGGAATTGAAGCACTGATTAAATGCTGCCAAGGACATCCATTAGCTTTGAATTTGGCCGCTGAAATCATTAAAAATATCCATAATGGTCAAATCCCTAAATTCCTAGAAGGAACAATTTTTATGCACGATGCCATGCTGGGTATATTAGATAAACAATTTTCTTACTTGTTAAATTTAGAAAGAAATATTATCAAAAAGTTGGCTGCTGAACCAGAACCAAAATTAACGCATCAAATATTCAAATATTTTCCCTCTATTCCTCAAGCAGAAATTATTCAAGCTGTCAATAAGCTATGGCAAATTCGTTTAATTGAAAAGGGGGAAATACAAGAATCTGAAGCCCTTTGGGTGCTAAATCCTTTAATTAAAAAATATATAAAAAGACGTTATCAATAAAAGGTTAACTGAAATGAAAATGAGAAATTTCCGCATAAAAATTCGTAAAGGCTCAATCTTGATCAGAGGATTATCGTTAATTTTGCTCATCAGTTTTGTTGCTTGGGGATATTGGATTATTAACCCGAAATTTATTCAACAGATAGTAGAGATATTAGATATTACTCCAACTTGGTGCAAAAATTTTGAATTAAATGATAATTTATCCTGTGGAGAAGAAAGTCTTTTCACGCAAGAAAAATTCCCATTTTCTTTAGAAGATAAATTTCAACAAGCTGTTGATTTTTTTACTAATGAGAGAAAAAAAGATCAAAATAACCCGGAAACTTTGATATACCTGAATAATGCTAAATTGATGCACAAAGGTAGAAAAAGTTACACTATTGCTGTTGTTATTCCTATTAATCAGGATGCTCGAGATGTGGCAAAATCTATTTTAAGAGGTGCTGCCAAAGTTCAAGAAGATTTTAACCAAAATACTAATTATCCAGGTCTAAAAATCGTTATTGTTAATGATGCAAATGATCCTAAAACAGTTAATGACTTAGCTCAACGTCTGCTATCTAAAGATGACATAGTAGCAGTTATGGGACATTATACATCCGAACTTACTCAAAAAGCTTTACCTGTTTATCAACAGAGGGAAGTTGTTGTTATTTCTTCATCTGCTACAGCTTTACGTGAAACTATTTTAGACGGTAAGAAATATCCAAAAAATTTCTTCTTTCGGACTGTTCCTAGTGTTAAAGTTCAGACTCCCATGTTAATTGAGAAATTGCAATTATTCCAATTAGCTATTGGAGAAAAAGTAGCAATTTTTTACACACCAAGTAGCACTTATAGTAAATCTGCTTTTGAAGAATTTCGTAATCAATTGGGTGCAAATAAGATCATAGAAAGAGATGTATCTATCTCTAATTTTATTGCTAATAATATCTTAAATGAGGTGAAGAAACAAGGAGCTAAGGCACTTATTCTCATTCCCGATGGTCGGGTAAATTCTAACAGTATTAAAAACACTTTAAGCTTAATTGATGTTAATCAAGATCAATTACCAATGGCAGGTCAATCGGTTCTCTATGATACTCAAATACTCAATAGAAAAAATTTTGTTAAAAAACTTTTGATCATCACTCATTGGCATCGTTTAACCAGTCCTAATCAGGAAGTAATCCGCACAGCTAAAGAAGTTTGGGGAACAAGTTCTATCAATGATCAAACCGCAATGTCCCATGATGCTACCTTGATGTTAACAAAGGCTCTAGAAAAGGTGTCTATAAAAGATTCTTTGCAAAAACAACGATTGGATATACGGGAGCAATTAACTACCTTAAAAGTGACGGAAGGAGCTTCGGGAACTATTTCTTTTGATGACAATGGAGATAGGAAAGAAAACATTTCCCAAATACTCCGTGTTGTCCCTACGGAATGTTCGACCTATGGGGCTACTTTTGTGCCGATTAACTATAATCGAGTTATAGATTGTCTATAAAATGATAAACTTTTACAATAAACAGAAGAGAGAAAACTATGATTGAACCAGGAGATTTTATCAGCGGTCGTTATTATATTATTGAAGAACTAGGAGATGGTGGTTTTGCTAAGACATTTGAAGCCGAGGATCGTGTGAATGGTGATTATAAAGTCATCAAAATTTTAAATTTGGATTACTCCGGTAATCCCAACATCCTCAAACTGTTTGAACAGGAATATAGGGTATTAAGTAATTTAAATCATACCGGAATCCCCAAGGTAGAAATTGATGGATATCTTAGATTTTCATGTCCTCACACTCAAGAAATTTTACATGGTTTAGTCATGGAGAAAATTGAGGGGCATGATTTGGGTAAATGGGTGAGAGCAAATCAAAAAATTGCCAATGAAGCACAAGCTATTGATTGGTTAAAACAATTGACTGATATCTTAGATCATGTTCATAGTCAGAATTATGTGCATCGAGATATTAAACCAGATAACATCATGTTAAAACCTAATGGTCAATTAGTCTTGATTGACTTTGGTATTGTTAAAGAATATATCCAAAAAACTCGAAAGCAAACTATTGCCAATACAATAATTGGAACACCAGGCTATTCTTCACCAGAACAAGAACGACAACAACCAGGATGGGAATTAAACTATAAATCCGATTTTTTTTCCTTGGGTCGTACTTTTGTTCACTTGCTAACATCAATTTTCCCTGACAATGAAAACTTAAACCCAGATTTACTGCCTGGGAATAGAGATTTATTATGGCGAGATCAAGCACCAGAATTTTCAGAACAATTGAAAAATCTTATTGATAATTTAATGGAGTATAACCCAAAAGATAGACCAAAAAATACCCAAGAAATTTTGTGGTTAATCAAAAAACTTGAAGATAAAGATCCACCTTTTCACCCAGCAATTGTTTTTTTAAGCTTTACTCTCAATTTCGTTTTTTTGACTTTACTGGCTATGGGAGTTCCATTAACTTTAGGATGGAAAGTTTTATTTCTCGTTATTATCTGTGGAATTGGTGGTTTTTTGGTTACACCTTTGATTAAATATCTTTTTTAAATAGCATCCCGCTAACAATTTTTGATCCCTTGCTTGATCTCCCCAAGTTGTATATAAAAACTATGGTTTTAAAAAATTAAGTAGTCATTAAAAAATAAATTATGCAGTCCAAAATTTTAGCCTTTTGATTGTGTTTAAACTGATTTTACCCACTTCATGGGCGGGCAAGATGCCCACCCCACAAGGTTTGAGTCTTAACTTGCTATTGTGTCCTTAATCCATTGTTGTAATGTATTAACGACTTCTTCAATGGCTATTTCTTGAGATTCACGAGTTGCACGTTTGACTATTTCGACTTTACCATTTGTAATGGCGCGACCGGTGACAATTCTGAAGGGAATACCAATTAAATCCGCATCTTTGAATTTAACACCTGCTCGTTCATCTCTATCATCTAATAAGGTTTCTACTCCTGCTTGA
>LJOT01000362.1 GCA_001672075.1 Anabaena sp. CRKS33 | reverse complement strand
TGATTATTGTCACAAATAATATCAGAGATTTTGGAAAAATAGAAAACTTAGAAATTCGAGATTGGAGTAAGTAATATTACAATATTAGGTTGATTGATTTGTGAGGAAACAAGGGAAAGGCTATCAACCACGACAAAAAACGTAGGGTGGGTTAGCGACAGCGTAACCCACCGAATTTAATCATAATATTGGTGCGTTAATGAAATATAACGCACCCTACAATATCAGGCGATCGCACTATGATATTTTAATATTAATTTCATAGATACTTCCTTCGTCTTTATTTTGTACTAAATAAGTGAAACTACCAGTTTGATGGTCTGCACCAAGGTCTAAATAACCAAGTAGATCGTCAGAACTTATAGTATCATATTCCCACAATTGAATTTTTACCTTATCATTCAAAGGTAGCGTATATCCAATGTCCTTAGTTTGCTGTGAATTAATGTCCTTGTATTTACCGGACGGCCATACTTTGGAACCATTAACTTTAATATAAAGCTCATCTGCTCCTGCAAAAAAATAATCGAGTCCATTAATCACAGCCACACCTGCGCTCGCACCTCCAGACGCAGCTACTCCAGTAGCTGCTATAAGTAAGCCACCAGACACAGCGCCAGCTACAAATGTCGCAGTACCAGCAATAGTACCACCAATTAGACCAAATAGACTCTGGGCTATGGAGTCAATTCCTGAAGATGGTTTGATGCACTTTACACTTACAATGGTTAAAGATTTCATTTTGATTTTTCCTTTGATATGACTAGTGGTCTGTCAGTTTTCTATTTGTGGATAAAGACGCTTGAGACGGATACGGGCATCCGCTCAAGTGGTTTTTTCTTCCCACACTATTTAGACGTTTTACTCCCCCCATTTGTGAATTTTTCGAGTTACCGACAAATTTCCCCCAAAAAAAACCACCCTAAATCGCTATAACCCTTACTAATCTTACCTTTTTAGCTTCTCCAAAATTGTCTCCACCTCCCCACGCACCGGATACAACAACTGCTGACTCAAAGCCCCTTTATAAGCCCGTTTAGCCCCCGACTTATCCCCCAAGCCCATTGTTACCCTCCCTAACCAGTAATCAGCCATGGCTGGGTTCAATAACCTCAACTCCTGACATCCTTGAGCAGCTACCTCCCACCACCCTTTACTAGCCTTAGCATTCTTCAAAACTCGATAACTTTCCCCCAACCAAAACGCCGCTGGTACGGATTGCAAATAACCTCCATCTGGTAAAAGCTCCCATGCCTTTTTTAAGGCTTCCAGGGCTTCCCGATATTGACCAGCCAAAATCAACACCTGGCCATGACGTAACCAAGTATCAGCTAACTGGGGTTGTAGTTTTGTCCCCTGTTGAGAAACCTGACAACCCCGTTCAATATCTTGAAAATGTTCCACCAATACCCGCCCCCCAGTCGTCCACATACTCCAGCATTCAGGAAAGCGCGTTAACATCTCTTCCACTATGGAAGCAAGAATCGTTTTACTCTTTTCTGGGTGAGGTGCAAGGGGTAAAATTTAACACAAACCCCGATAAATTTCCCGGTCATGGGGATACAGATAATACGCTTTCCCCATCATTTCCGCCCCTTGCTGGTATTTCCCTGTGTGGAATAAGCACCGCCCATAATAATACCAACCGTAAGGATGATTGGGGCATTCCGTGGTAAATTTGGCTAATACCTCCACCCCTTGCGCCCAATCCCCTCGTAAAATGTGATAGTAGGCTAAGGATTTATGGACTTCAACACTATGGGGAACTGTTCCTAGTAGAGAGGTAATCATTTTTTTAGTGATTTTTCCCTCTTCAGCAGATACCATTCTCGCCAGCAAACGTTGATCTATTTGTCGTTGTATTACTCGAAAATCATCACCAGCTAGGGCTATAAGGCTGTTAAACCTCTCTTTCGCCGTTTGTATATCCCCCACCGCCATCAGGGCATCATAGCTGTAAATCAGGGACAGAACATCATCTGGATTGATTGCTAAAACCGGCTCTAGGCTGCGGAGCATACCCAGGGGATTTTCTACATTTTGATATACCTGTGACAAAGCCAGTCGGTGAAATACTTGATCAGGTTCTAAACTAGCCGCTAAATTAAAGGCTGTAAGAGCTTTTTCATTGTCACCTTCGCAAACTGCAATCAATCCTTTTATATGATGCTGAGTTCCTGGATTTTCAGACAAAAATAGGGCTGTATCATAAGCTTTACAAGCCTCTTTTTCTTGTCCCATTAACTGCAATATTTTCCCTAATTTTAGATGGACATCAAGTAGTTGAGGTTGTTGTTCAATTACTTGATTATATTCGATAATCGCTTGTTGCCACTTTCCTGTTTCGTAAAGCAAATCAGCTAATTCTAATCTTTTTTTCCATCCTTGAGGATATTTTTCAATGTACTTGTTTAAAGTGATAATTTTCTGCTGTTGTCTGGCTGATTTTTCTTCTATAAATAACTGAACATTCATCTTTATCCCAGATGGCTGAGTCAATTGTACCAATGATGTGGTAAGGATTCCAGGCATATTAAAGTTACTTTGTAATTAATTTCTTGCTGTTGGCTTTTTGTAGGTATTGATGATTCCCCATCATGATTCCATATTTGCTCAGATTCTAATTCTTCTACCATTGGAATCACGGTGTTTAATGGTGAAAAGTAATTAACATCAGTGTTATCTTCCCCCGCAAGATATTTCTTTAACTGCTGTTTTAGAATCTTTCGCGCTTTTTGAATACATTTACGAACGTTCTCTTCAGAAATTGTGAGTTGTTTAGCGATATCTGGATAGGATTTGTTTTGACAACAATGTAATATCAAAGGATGGCGCAATCTATCAGGTAAAGATGCTATTTTATAATTGATATATGCCACCATTTCTAGATTCAAAAGCTGGGATTCAGGAAGTGTTAAATTACAAGTAAGCGCTGGATGATCTGTAAATTGAATGTCGTCAATATTATGAATTTTTCCAGCTTCTCGTTGACGTTTTCGACACACATCCATGCAAGAGTTATAGGTAATTTGAGATAACCACGATTTAGGATGTTCAATGTCATTTGTAGATTGTATCCATTGATTCCAAGCTTTGAGCATTACGTGATTGACTACATCTTCTGCATCATGAGAATTACCATTGAGGCATTTTAAACAACAGTTGTAAAGATAACCTTGATGTGAGTCCCATAATTGCCAAAAATGGTGACAATTATTTTCAGTTGAAGCACTGAATTTCCTTTGGTATGGTAAAGGATTTCTAGCTTTTGTCTGTGCTAAAGAGAAAGTTTTTTGTTGTCTGTTCTCTTGTATATGTGACATAATACTCACTATGGATAAACCTGGTAAATGGTATTTGTACTTTACTATTGGAGTATACTTTAATTTACTTTTTCATGTCAAAGGTTTTTT
>LJOT01000637.1 GCA_001672075.1 Anabaena sp. CRKS33 | reverse complement strand
AACCTTAGAATATATTAAACGCATTGCTGGTATTTTGCGAGAAACTAAAGGTTTTGATGCTACTAAAATAGCACCGCAATTAGCCCAAATCATTGTTAACCCAGGAGTGCAGCGTTTAGGTCAACAAATTGCTAGTCGCGTCACTCAAAAAGCTGTCACTAGGATAATTCGGGAATTATTAGCACCTGAATAATGTCTAAACTGTGATTTTTCTACTGGAGATTATTGAGATGATTTTGGTATGAGTTAAATTCATCAATTAGTCAGGCCACAGTAAACATAAGTTTTCCAGGAAGTTTAGTTAGTCATGACTCTACCCAAACTAAATCTTAGTTTACCTTGGCCGAATTTCCCCTCAAGACAGTTGAGAACTCACCCAAAACCCAATTACTGCTAATTCAAGTCGCTTTTAAGCGACTTCAGTTATGAGACAGGAAACCCATTTAATAGTCCACAAAGGGCTAATTAACAGTAACTCAAAAGCTAACAATTAATGACAATTAATCACTTATGCTTCCTATGCAAAGTCACACCTCTATGGTAACAATATTGGAATTTTACTGTCATTATCTCAAAGAGTGTTTAAATGTGAGAAATACGGTTTTGAGTGTGATAGAGATGTAAACGCTGCAATTAATTTAAGACAAGAAGCGGTTAGATTAACCGTTGTAGAGACGTTCCATGGAACGTCTCTACATAGTATGGAACGTCTCTACATAGTGCTGACAGTTCTAGGATGAAGCAGGAAGAAAAAGCCGACTTTTGTTAGCATTAGTTAGCGTTTTTAGATCAGTGAATATTCCCAACAATGTAAATTAATATTCTTTCCCGCAACGACAACTGCGGCCGCAAAATTATCTGTTGGTGTTAATTCCCTTAAATTCCAATCTCCTGATACAAGTAATCTACTGGGTTGATTTTTTGTTAAA
>LJOT01000636.1 GCA_001672075.1 Anabaena sp. CRKS33 | reverse complement strand
TACAGCGTAAGGGTTAGAGCAAATATTACAAAAATGTTGAGATATTTTAAATTTCTAGACAAACACTGAATCGCGCTCTTATAATTCATCTATAAGCTAGACAGGGGAGCTACCGATGACAGTAGAATATTGGCGGGCTAAGATTTGGGGGTTACTACATGACCCTGTATTAAAGGCATTACATAACAATAGCGGACGGGGTAAAAATAGCTTCTATAAACAACTAGAGGTAATGAAGCCTTGGGTTGAGACAGGTAAAACCCCTGATCAATCAGGTGGTAAAGTATTAGAAAATATCCTCTTAGCGGATTATATAGCTTCAGCTAGTGATAGGTCAGCTATAGGTAGCGTCACAGCTAGTATAAATTATGCCCCAGGTAAAAATCGTGAAAAGGGGTTAGAGATTACACATTTATTATCAGGTGCAAGACAGGAATGGAAAATTAATTCACATGATGAACTTATTAAAGGTAAACGTAAAGATTATTTAGTACAGAAAGAACAGAAGGAACTACTTGCAAAAGTACCTAAAGAATTACAAGATCCAAGTATTAAAGATGATATTAAGAAAATTAAGCAACTTTATTGGTGGTTATGGCGTTGTTTACCTCAAGCAACTTGTGATTTATTTAAAGATAATTCATTAATGTTAATGCCGGCAGAAACCAGGATTCCCGATGCTTCAATTTGGAGTCATGTCAGCATGACATCAGCATTAGCCGGTGCATTGGCAGGATATGATTTAACAGCAGCACAAATACAACGTTGGCAAGGAAATGATGAATTATCTCATCCTTATTTAGCTGTATTTAGTTTTAGTCCAGTACAGGAATTAATTAAATCTAGTCGCAAAATGCGGGATTTTTGGGCGGGTTCTTGGTTATTACATTATTTATCAGCTAAAGTTTGTTGGCAACTAGCCAATCAATATG
>LJOT01000361.1 GCA_001672075.1 Anabaena sp. CRKS33 | reverse complement strand
TGACACCAACCATCAACCCACAAAGCCGGAACTTTAAACGAGGTCTCTTTTGACCCTTTTTATCAAGAAGGAGACGCTAGTGATAATAATGAACAACGCGATTTTATTTTGGGGTATTCGTTATCACAACGTTTATTGTTAGTCGTTTATGTAGAAAGAAAAGCGCGAAAAAGAATTATTTCTGCTCGTCCTACAACGAAAACCGAAAGGAGATTATATGAGCAATAATCAGGAAGAATTAAAATTACAACTGCGTCCCCGTGCCACAGAAGTTGTTTATCTTAATATACCAAAAGATACTTTAGTATCTATAGAAGAAGTAGCTGTTAGTAAAGATATGTCTGTAGAAGCTTTGATTAAATTTTATATTGGACAAGCTTTGCGGCAAGATATAGCTAAGTTATTTAATGAACGTTTATTAGATAAAACTGCACAAGTTTTATCACGTCATATTCAGTCTGAGGAAGAAATTTCTAGAATTATGCAGGAAATTAAAGCTGAAACAATAGGATAATCAGGGATGTGAAAATGTTGGGTTTCATTCTTCAACCCAACCTACAGTTATATTTTGTTTTTTAGTTATTAATTATTCTGAGGAGGTTGTGAAATGAAGCGTTATCAAGTTTATAAAAAAGAGGATAAATTACCGGCTGTAATTGAAGCAATGCTTACAGTAGGGATTTTCTAACCATGAAGATTGGGAAACGACGTTCGCAATAAACAACCATTTTATCAGATGAAATTAAATGTATTTTGGAGCAGTGACAATGTTAGGTTTACTAGAAAAGTTGAGTTGCTGGGAAGAATTAACAAGTCAATCAGTATTAGATAATGTTGATTCTGATCAAATTTTATTGATGAATGGGATTAACTGGAATATATATGAGACTCTGTTACAGAGATTTGAAAGTATTTCTCATTATCGCTTTAAATATTTAGAAGGTACTTTAGAAATAAAATCTCCTAGTCGTCGTCATGAGTTTGATAAAAAGATTATTGCTTTATTATTAGAAACTTATTTTATAGAAAAGGATATTGATTTTTATCCTTTAGGTTCAACTACTTTTAGAAGGGAAGCAGCCGCTAGAGGTATTGAACCGGATGAATGTTATTGTTTTGATTCGGAAAAATCTGTTCCTGATTTGGCTATTGAGGTGGTTGTTACCAGTGGGGGAATTGATGATTTATTAATTTATCAAGGTTTGGGTGTACCGGAAGTTTGGTTTTGGCAGAATCATCAATTTTCGTTATATTTTCTCCGGGGTGATAAGTATGAGAAAATATCAAAAAGTGAATTTTTACCCGATTTAGATTTAACTCTGTTAGCAAGTTTGCTTTTGTCTGGTGAAAAACCAAAAGATTTAATCTCAAAGTTCCGTGAAAACATCCATCAACCCAAGTAAATCATGATCATGTTGGGTTTTACGGCGTTCTATCCAACCTACAATCTACGTAATATATTTACAGTACCACCAGCAGTTAAAACTTGTTTTGCAGTTAATTGTAAACTGGGAAAAATAGAATAAATGAGTAGATCATCATGTTGAAACAATTGCTTTTGATACTCATCTTCTATTAATTTACAAATGGTAATAGTTGGCTGCTTAATTTTACCAATATATTCTCTACCACCTAAACCCAAATAATCTATAATCCAATATTCAAGTACACCTAATAAAGCATAATCTTCAACCTTGCGAGCATAATCATTCTGCCAGTTTGTACTCACAACTTCTGCAATTAATTTAATTAATTTTCCTGATGTAATTACAGGTTCTTGTTGCCATAAAGGCTCATTGATTAATTGAGTTTGATCTAGTACAATTAGATCAGGACGAAAAGCCGTATTAGTTCCTAAAGGTTTAAGTAAACAACGAGAAGGTGTAAAATATGGTAAATCTTGACGATCAATTTCTACATTTAGTTTACGACTGGTAAAAGCTGATATTTGTTCATGGGGTCCTGTGGGTTCCATCTCGATTAATTCCCCATCAATTAATTCATAATTATTATTGTCACCATATTGAGTAATAAACTCGTTCACAGTGATTTGTTTTGCTGCTGTTTGTAGCATAATGATGTTTCTTATTTCCCGCTAGTTGTATGTACAGTGAAAGGAGTTTGACACCCCTACATTACACGCAAACCTAAAATCATTAAATCCCGTTCTACACCGTCCAAATCAGCGATTTTCGGTAGATTTCCCCAAGCTTGAAAACCAAACCAGGCAAATAACTTTAAACTAGGTTGATTATGGGCGAAAATAAAACCAACTAAAGTTTTTAAACCTAAACTGGGACTTTCTGTAATTGCTTTTTCTAAAAGTTGTTTTCCTAAACCCCGTCCTTGGAATTTTGGGGAAATATAAATACTGATTTCCGCTGTGGAATAATAGGCTGGTCTACCGTAGAATGATTGGAAACTCAACCATCCAGCAATTAACCCATCCGTTTCTACTACCCATAGGGGACGTTGGGAGGGGACTCTTCCTTTAAACCAAGCAAGACGACTTTCTACAGACACAGGTTCTAAATCAGCGGTGGCCATACGGCTAGGAACAGCAGCATTGTAAATGGCTACAATAGCGGGTAAGTCGGTTTCTGTGGCATTGCGGATAATCATTGCTGATATTGGGGATGCAGATTTTTGATCAAATAAAATAGATATTTCCAAATAATACAGCTTTAAGAGGACACTACCCGATAGTTTTTTGTAAAACATTTCTAAAATCGGACTTTGTACAATTCAAATAATTCTCCTAATTGCTGTTTAACAATCTTACCACCTCCAGCTTTAATTATTTTTTCCCATTCTGAAATCGGTTCGAGAAACACCTCCGCACCTAAATAAGTTTCCAGTACGGCCCAGTCTTCTGCTAGGGGTTGTTCGGAATTGAGAATATCAAAAACAAAATTTCCTCCTGGTTTTAATACTCGTTTGACTTCTAATAAAACAGCATTCCAATATTCTAGGGGAAAATAGCAACTAAATCCTGTGGCAATTACTAAATCAAATTGATCTTCTGGATATTTTAAATGGTGAGCAGGTCCTAATTCTACACCTTTAAACAGTTTGGAATTTAATTGTGAACCACGGGAATTAAGAGTATCTTTAGCTAGATTACTAATTTCCTGTCCATAAAAGAATGCTTGCCAATCTCGCCAAGGATAGATTAAAAAGCTGAAACCGCAACCAATATCTAAACAATGTTGATTTTTTTGAGGTTGGGCAATTTCCCAAAATGGTGAAACTATTCTATCATTTAATCTGCCATTAATCCATTCCTGAAATATTGGCATTGCTTCTATTTCTTCGGGTAATGTAAATTTTTGATTTTGATATTGGCGGTTAAAACGATATGCTATTTGTGCTATTCTTTCTTGCCATTTATCTGAAGAATAGTTATTGGTTTTATAAGTATTAGCAGGTGGATTTTTAGACATTTAT
>LJOT01000635.1 GCA_001672075.1 Anabaena sp. CRKS33 | reverse complement strand
TGCACCACGACAAACAGGGAAAACTACGGCAATGTTAGCCCTAGCACAGCAACTTACCGCCACAGGACGTTATGCAGCAGTCATGGTATCAGTAGAGGTAGGAAGTGCATTTAATCATGATCCCGGTGCCGCAGAATTAGCGATTTTAGGAACTTGGTATGATAATATTTCCATACGTTTACCCAAAGAATTACAACCACCTGTTAAACAATGGCAACAAGAAGAACCAGGAAACAGAATTAAGGCTTTTTTGCAAGGTTGGGCAAAAGCTTCACCCCAACCTTTGGTAATATTGATTGATGAAATTGATTCTTTGCAAGACCAAACTCTAATTTCAATTTTACGTCAATTAAGAGATGGTTTTCCCAATCGTCCCGAAAATTTTCCCTCATCTGTAGGATTAATTGGTTTACGCGATGTGCGAGATTATAAAGTAGCATCAGGTGGTAGTGAACGACTAAATACATCCAGTCCTTTTAATATTAAAGTTGCTTCTATTACTATGCGAAATTTTAATATTGAAGAAGTGGCAGAATTATATCAACAACATACAGAATCAACAGGACAAATTTTCACTCCTGAAGCAATAGAAACAGCTTTTGATTTAACTCAGGGACAACCTTGGTTAGTTAATGCTTTAGCTAAAGAAATTGTAGAAAAAATGGTTCAAGATAGAGGTATTGCTATTACTAAAGAACACATTTTAAAAGCCAAAGAAATATTAATTACTCGTCAAGATACCCATTTAGATAGTTTAGCAGAACGTTTACGAGAACCAAGAATAAAAGCCATTATTGAACCAATGTTAGCAGGTTTAGAACTAGGAAATATCCCCAATGATGATATTCAATTTGTGATTGATTTGGGATTATGTAAAATGCACCCCTACGGAGGTTTAACTATTGCTAATCCCATTTATCGGGAAGTGTTACCC
>LJOT01000081.1 GCA_001672075.1 Anabaena sp. CRKS33 | reverse complement strand
CGCTGCTGCGGCGACGATAGTTTGGGGGTAGCCCCATGTCAAAATAGCTCGATGCCAGGTTTATTTTTTACCACAACATCACCCCCTCTATTTATTTAGCGGGGGTTTTGTTTTTTAACCCTGGGATCAACGGTGCAAATGAAAGCTTACTCTCAAGGTGACACCTCTGTCAGAAAAAAAGAAGTGTTAGCAGTCAGCGTTTTTTAGGATTTAATAAGTAGGATACTCCTGGTTTGGAAATTACGATTTGGGTGTTGTATTAACAAATGGATTGAAATCTAGAAAGCAGTTTATAGGATCTTTCAGCTTTGACAAAATTTCCGTTATAATACTGTTTTACGGTTGCGGTTCTTGTCATATTGTATATTCATCAGTAAGGTGAATAACTTCATAAGAAGAGAATAATTACTATGAAGGTATCTAAAAATACCAACAAAAAGATTTTTGTATCAAGTTGGATTTCTCTACATCAAACAGACGCTAGTGAAACTAAGGTGACTCCTTTACAGGATGTTGCACCTAAGCCTGTTTGGGGATTTTTACGTCCTTTGCGAAATTGGTTAGATAGCATCCAAGTAAACGATCGCCAATTAGCTCATCGTCTATGTAAATTAATTCCCGCTCATTGCCCATTTGAACGCGATATCAAGCTATTTGGTAAAACCCTGTTTCACATTCCACCATTGTGCAAGCTTAATCCCTTGTATGAGGAATTAGTAGGTTTACGATTTAGAGCCATGTGTTATCTAGCTGATACCTGCGGCGAGGATATTTCACAGTATTGCTAATACAGCAAGTTCAGCTTGAGTGAGGTACACCTTGTGCGGGCAAGATGCCCGCACCACAAGAGTTTTATAGTTTTATTATTAATATCTGTACTTCATAATATCGGGAACTGCTGTAAGTAATGGGTAACGGGCGATTGACTTTTTATAACTGACCATTGACCAATTAACTAATTCTTTTGAAGTTGCCATTTTTGGATAGCATCCTGAGCATCTTCGTAAGCGATCGCACCTGTAGGCACTAAAATAGCAGTGGAAATAGCACCGTGAAAATCTCCTTGATTAGCCCGAATTTTGGCTAGATCTAAGATTTTTTCACTCCACTGGTTAATTGATGTTTGGGCGATTTCAAAACCAGGTTGTCCCCGCTGTATTTTTTTAGCAACTACAATGGCACGATTATAACTAGAAGCTTGTTCAGGAATAATTAATGCTGTAGCTGCATCTAAGAGAGTTTTATTGCTTACATACTGTTTGGCCTCTATTTGCCATTTTTTAATCACAGTTTCAGCTTGGGAATAAAGCGGCTCTTTTTTGGTAATTAACTGAGCCGTAGCTATGGCATTTTCATATTTTCTTTGTTCGGCTTGTGCTTGAGCTAATTCTAAAATCATCTGACACCAAACTTGAATATTTTCCTGTGCTTCTACATATATTGGTGTGTTCGCTTTAATTTTCCCAGCTTTGGCGATCGCTGTCACTAAATCTCCTGGTTGATTAGGGACAAGAGACATTTTTTCTAGCTCTAAAATGGCTTGATTACGTTTTTTAGAGTCTCTATCCACACTAATTTGCGCGGTACTTCGGTTTTGGGTAGTAGGTGATAACTGGGGCAATTGGGTCGCGCTAGTTGTATTGTCAAATACTGTTTTTGATAAATTTTTAAACCGGAAATTCTCATGATGGCGGAGCAAAAATGTAGCGATCAAAGCTACTATCACCATATTGCCACCACCCCAGATGATAAATTCTTGCCATAAAGCCATCTCTGACCGGCTTGAAGCTTTGTCTTTGGCAGTGGTGATAGGGGGGAGGGGGATAAATCTACCCTCCCCATGGGAGCTTGGGGCAGTTGCTAGGGTGTGGTGGTTTTCGACAATTGACTCGGAAACTGATTCGGTTGGTATTTTGTTTAAGGTAGTTGCTACCGAGGCATTTTCTATCCAGCCAGATTGATCTATGGTAATAGAGTCACTATTTTCCAGAGGGGGTGCAGTTCTGGTGACAGCAAAACTGGCTTCTGGAAAAATGATGGCTGCGGAGTTTTCATCTAATGTCAAGATGGGCAAAATAGCTGGTTTTTGAGCAGGAATAACGGTGATAGGATTTTGGAGAGGCCGCCAGTGGTATTGACAGAGTTTGGGTGTAAGATAACCCAGATAACTGGCTAAATCGCTCAAGTCGTATCCTTTCCCCGAACCTAAAGCTTCTAATAATGCTGCTGTGAAGAAACCGCGACCTAATTCTGTACTTTCATGGGAAAATTCTTCTGGTTGACAGGAAATAATCGCCCCCATTTGTAATTTTGCGGCCAGTTCAATAATTTCTTGGCCTACTGGTGCATCTGCTTGTGTCCCAAAAGCCCGGTTAATATCAAAGATGAATAAGACCTTGATGCCAGTAAGTTCTAGACTTTGCATGAGCGATCGCACTTCTATACCCGTTTCAGCAACTTGTTCAGGATCACCACCAACGGGCATTAAATAGTCTTGTTCTTTGTAGTTAACCCCATATCCACTAAAAAATAACCATAAATAGTCTTCCGGCTGCCAAAATGTAGCCGCTAATTTTTGTAGTAACGACAAAATATTTTCCTTGGTGGGATAGGAGGATTTATCTCCTATCGGGGGGGAAGTGTTTGTCATCAATAAGCAGTTTTCAGAGGGAAAACCTGCTTGTGTCACTAAATAATCTTTAATTGCCTCAGCATCCGCTTGAGCGCAACCTAGAGGTTGAAATAATTGATACTGATTAATGCCAATGGCGATCGCCCAGTAATTTACCATCCCGTCTTTATCGGCTATTGTTGGCCTGAAATTGCTGTAAGCACGAACCTTTAACTATAAACCTAACTTATGTTTTATGGTTTATATAATTTTAAGTGATTTATAACATAAGTTATTTTTTACACTAAAAAATATTTATAAAATATTTGTACTCGATTTTAACAATTATTCAATTATTCAGTTCTTTTGATAGTGCCTGATGTTAATTGATCGCTTAGAATAGGAAGGTTGTCAAGAATTACAATATCCGCTGTCATGGCTGTTCCTAAGAAGAAAACATCAAAATCTAAACGAGATAAACGCCGCGCTACCTGGAGACACAAGGCTGCTGTTGAAGCCCAAAAAGCCATCTCCCTCGGTAAATCCATTTTAAGTGGCCGTTCTAAATACGTCTATCCAACTGACCAGGAAGAAGAAACTCAAGAATCTTAAAGCATAATTCTGTACTCTCTCCTAGAGACTTGTGATAAATTTATACTCGTAACGGCTGAGATTTGCATTTTTACCAGATTAGGAAAAATCTAGATTTGTGGGGTTTTAGCTGTGCTAAAACCCAATCTGTAAAATCAAATAATTCAGCCATTTTGAGTATAGATGAGGATTGATAAAAAATCCTCAACTTAAATACAGAATTGCTCTGGGATTTTCCGAATAATTAACCGCAAATGACTTTCCTATGATCCCAATTCCCGAAATCCATAGTTTTTAGCGTAAATGCGGTTTATTTGCTCTTAAATGCCAACAATCCATTTCAAAAGTGATATTTTACCTTCATAGGGTGCGTATCGCCAATTTATATCCCAAGGCAGGAAGTTTTGTAAAACACTTTTATAATGGGAAAAAGTATCAAAACCCGCTTTACCGTGATAGCTACCCATACCACTATCACCCACACCCCCAAACGGTAAAGACGAAACAGCAACCTGCATGATTGTGTCCTGAATACATACTCCTCCAGATGATGTTTCCTGTAGAATGCGTTTTTGCAGGTCTTTATTTTCGGAAAATAAATATAAAGCTAGGGGTTTTGGTCTGGAGTTAATTATGGTAATGGCTTCGTTAATATCTGTATATTCAATGATGGGCAAAATTGGACCAAAAATCTCTTCTTGCATTACCTGATCTTCTAAAGAAACATTTTCTAGTAAGGTGGGAGCAATATAAAGTTCTTCTGGTTTAGTTTCTCCACCAATAATGATTTTACCAGATTGAAGTAAATTAACTAATCTATCAAAATGTTTTTGATGAATAATTCTGGCATAATCAGGACTGGTAGCGGGATTTTCACCATAAAATTCCTTGAGACATTTTTGTAAAGCAGTGACTAAATCTGGTTTGATTTTTTTATCTACCAACAAATAATCTGGTACAATACAAGTTTGTCCAGCGTTAATAAATTTTCCCCAAGTAATGCGTTTAGCGGTATGTTCTAAATTAATGTCATGATCAACAATACAAGGACTTTTGCCCCCTAATTCCAAAGTAACTGGAGTGAGATGTTTTGCAGCAGCCTCCATGACAATTTTACCAATGGCTGTACCACCAGTAAAAAAGATGTGATCAAATTTTTGGGCTAGTAACTGTTGACTAGTTTCTACTGCTCCCTGAATGACGGTAATATATTCAGCAGGAAAGTATTTTTGAATCAGTTTGCTGATTAAATCAGAAGTATGGGGTGCGAGTTCTGAAGGTTTAATGATCGTACAATTTCCCGCAGCGATCGCACCAACTAAAGGTGATATGATTAATTGAAAGGGATAATTCCAAGGACCAATAATTAATACTACTCCCAATGGTTCTGGACATATCTTAGCTGAATAGGGGAATAAATCCAGAGGAACCGCTGCTTTTCGCGGTTTTGTCCAGTTATTGATATGTTTGAGGGCATAATCAATTTCTTTATTAACACCGATTTCTGTAGCGTAACTTTCAAATTCTGGTTTATGTAAATCTGCCTTTAATGCTTGGATAATTCCCTCTTTATTCTCAATTACTAACTGTTTGAGTATTTTTAATTGAGAAATCCGAAAAGCGACATCTTTAGTTTTACCTGTTTGGAAAAACTGCCTTTGTTTGCTGATAATATCCAGGGGTTTTGATAATTCGGTAGTAAGCATTTTTTGTTGATAACTAGGTGATAAAATTCGGAAATTCTAGAAAAATTATTATTAATGCAGATGTTTTTACTGCATTAATAACAAAATTTAAACTTTATGGTAATAATTGCTCAAACTCAGCTAGTGAAGGAATAGAAATCGCTCTTTTTAAGAGTGTTTTTAAAACAGATGAATCATTGATATTATTCACTGCATTAATAATAGTTATTGGTACTTCACCAAATCTTGTTTCTAAGACTTCAATCACGCTATCTTGACTACTTTGAATCACTCCTAACTGACGACCTTCTTGCAGACCTTCCTCAATTCCTTCTTGTTTAGCTAATCTTTCAATACTGGTTACATAGCGCATTTTTCTAGCCTCTTCGTAACTTTTGATTTCTGTTTTAAAACTAATTGCCAATTCTTCAGGTAAGACCATTATCCAATCAATAAACCGGAATAATTGCCTAATATCTTGCCGACTCAAACCGCTTTCTAAGAGGATTCTGACTAAACTTAATTTCCATTGTAGTCTATCTTCAGGACTGCGTTTAGTCGCTTTGCTTTTTAAATGTGCCATCACAACGATAGCAAAAGGGTTTTTACTTGTTTCTAGACTTGACCAAGATGGTTCATAATCTAATAATTTAGCAATGGGAAACTCTAGACTAACTCTACACCCTCCTAATTGATAATTATAACTAGATGGTCGCCAATTTGGGTCTTCATCGGCTAAAACTGCCAAACTAATTACGCGCTTTTTATGACGGTCAAACAAGCGGTAATTATATGTATACATCCGTTCGGTAAATTTGCTGTCGTATTGTCCTTGCACTTCCAGATGAACTAATACCCAAGCTTCTTCCCCATTCAATAACCAAACTTTAGCAACTTTATCAACCAATCGTTTACCAATTTCTGCATCTGGTTCTAGTTGATGTAGTTCTTTATCTAAAAATTGATAGGGACGATTCCAGTCTATTTCTGCATAAGCTAAGGGAAAAAAGAACTCTAAAAAACTGGGGAAATATAGTTCAATTATCTCTTTCCAAGGACTATCATAATCGGTAGATTGTTCAGTCATAAATTAAAACAGAAAGTATCTTTGTGCCATGGGTAAAACTGTCGCTGGTTCACAAGTTAATAATTCTCCATCTGCACGAACTTCATAGGTTTCCGAATCTACTTCCATAAGAGGTAAAGCATCATTTAATTTCATGTCTCGCTTAGTTAATTGACGAGTTCCCGAAACAGCAATTGCTAACTTTTTCAATCCTAATTGTTGGGGAATTTCTCTTTCTAAAGCTACTTGAGACACAAAAGTTAATGATGTCCCATTTCTCGCACCAGCAAAACTGCCAAACATAGGACGCATATAAACAGGTTGGGGTGTAGGAATACTAGCATTAGCATCGCCCATTTGTGACCAAGCAATCATACCGCCTTTAATGACAATTTCCGGTTTTACACCAAAAAAAGCAGGTTTCCACAAACATAAATCCGCTAATTTTCCCGCCTCTACAGACCCCACATATTCAGAAATTCCATGGGTAATCGCTGGATTAATAGTGTATTTAGCAACATATCTTTTTGCTCGAAAATTGTCTGCATTGCCATCATTACCAAGGCTTCCGCGTTGTAATTTCATTTTATGGGCAGTTTGCCAAGTTCTAATTATTACCTCACCAACGCGCCCCATAGCTTGGGAATCGGAAGCAATCATACTAAACGCGCCTAAGTCGTGGAGAATATCCTCAGCAGCAATAGTTTCTCTACGGATACGGGACTCAGCAAAAGATACATCTTCAGGAATGGCGGGATCAAGATGATGACACACCATTAACATATCTAAGTGTTCATCTAGGGTATTAATGGTGTAAGGACGGGTAGGGTTGGTAGAAGATGGTAAAACGTTACTTTGTCCGCAAACCTTAATAATATCCGGTGCGTGTCCTCCTCCAGCCCCTTCGGTGTGGTAAGTGTGAATAGCACGATGTTTAAAAGCCGCAATTGTATCTTCGACAAACCCAGCCTCGTTTAAAGTATCAGTATGAATTGCTACTTGTATATCATATTCATCAGCCACAGTTAAACAAGTATCAATAGTTGCAGGATTTGTTCCCCAGTCCTCATGGAGTTTTAACCCCATCACCCCGGCTTCAATTTGTTCTATCAGTCCTTGGGGTTGACTAGTATTACCTTTTCCTAAAAATCCCAAATTGACAGGAAAAGCGTCCGCCGCTTGCAACATTCTGTAAATATTCCATGGTCCTGGAGTACAAGTTGTGGCATTTGTTCCCGTAGCTGGTCCTGTACCACCACCGATCATTGTCGTGATACCTGATGCAATGGCTACTTCAATTTGTTGGGGACAGATAAAATGGATATGGGTATCAATTCCTCCCGCAGTGAGAATCATTCCTTCACCAGCTAAAGCTTCCGTTCCCGGTCCAATAATGATATCTATATTATCTTGAATATAGGGATTTCCGGCTTTGCCAATTTTGTAAATTTTACCATTTTTAATGCCAATATCTGCTTTGACAATTCCCCACCAATCGAGAATTAAAGCATTAGTAATCACTAAATCTACCGCACCATCATTATTAGAAATTGGCGATTGTCCCATACCATCTCTAATCACTTTTCCACCGCCAAATTTCACTTCATCTCCATAATTTGTGAAGTCTTTTTCTACTTCGATAAATAATTCTGTGTCTGCTAATCTAATTCTGTCTCCTACTGTTGGTCCGTAGGTTTCGGCGTAGGCTTGGCGGTTCATTTTGTATGACATATTTTTATCCTTTTTTTGATCACGTTTCAGGTGCGGAGAGAATTTACAGGTTTCCGTTAATTTTGTTATTAAAGCCATAGATTTGACGGCTACCAACTAAAGGAATTAATGTGATTTCCTTTTCGTCTCCTGGTTCAAATCTAACTGCTGTTCCTGCGGGAATATCTAATCTCATTCCTCGCGCTTTTTCTCTATCGAAATGTAGAAAACTATTAACTTCATAAAAATGAAAATGTGAACCGATTTGAATTGGTCTATCTCCTGTATTTGCTACTATTAATTTTGTTGTTGTCCGACCTGCATTTAATTCTATTTCACCAGTGGGGGTAATAATTTCTCCGGGTATCATAATTGAGTTTTCCTGATTTAAAGGTTTTCTAAGAATTGCACGAATGCTTTGAAAGCTTGAGGACATAGTTCGGCTATATCTTGATATCTAGCACTTGCTAATATTTTTGGTGCATCTAAACGACCATCATACTTTTTACCACATTCTCGAAAGATTTTTTCTACAATATCTCTAGGTGGAACATTATGATTTTGTTCCTCAACTGGTATTGTCCATATTCGACGAAGAGAATCAACACCAAGGACGGTTCTTAATTCTGATTCAGCGGCTAAAATTAAGGCTTCTAAATCATGTTTAAAACAAAAAACTTTAAAACGGTCTCTTAATTGAATCTGGTTTATCCCGTATAATATCTACTGCTTTAGTTGGAATCTTTGTTAGTAAATCTTTCTTAGCATCTCCTCCTTTATCATTATTCTTTCCCTTAACTGGAAAAAATCTGATATTAATACCATGCTGTAATTTATGATCAATTAATGTTTTTAGCAATGCTTCCATTGCTAACTTGTCAGATGGACCTTCTACATAAATTTCAACTCTCATGGAAGTCTCTCTAATTCATCACTACGGTGTAATTGTTCTATTTCATCTGCACCAAAATCATCAAGCATATCAATTAAAACTTGAGACTCCCCAGGTTTAATAAATTTAGCTTCTCCATTTTCTTTTCTGAGTACAGCAATTTGCGAAATATCAAACTGTGTCAGGAAATAAGATGAGTGAGTAGCTAATAAAATTTGCGTGCGTTCAGAAGCCTTTTCAAATAAAGCAGCAAGTACCGGAAGGGTACGAGGATGAACACCTTGGTCTGGTTCATCAATACAAATTAAAGATGGTGGATTTGGTTGTACACATAAACAAATCCAACAAATTAAACGCAAAATTCCATCGGATAAATCAGCAAGACTTAACTCATCTTCAAAACCTGATTCTTGCCAAAAAGCTATTACTTCTCCTGGTCCACCACGTGCTTTTACTGTTAAACGTTTAAAACCAGGAATTACAGAACGTAAATGTTGTTGTAGTTCATCAAATGCTGGTGGATGTTCAGTTATTAAAGAAAAAAGAACTGAACTTAAATTACCTGCATCTTCATGTAAAATTGGTTCTTGTTCAATGGGAACTGATTTACGAATTTTTTGATTTGCGATGTTGAAAGAACTATAAAATCTCCATTCACGAATATACTCACGTAAGTCATATAAAGCTTCTAATGATGGATTTGTCATTGCACTTAAAGCAAGCTGATTAAGTCGTTTTAATGCAATTTCTTGTTTTGTAAATTTTTTGGTTTTTGGATCTTGAACAACTCCTTTATTACCTTGAATATCCATATATATGTATGGAGTCTTGTGTGTGTCACCAAAAGGTTTAGATGATTCTACTCTTTCATAGGAAACTTGAGTTCGACCAACCGGACCCATAAGTTCCCCCAAATATCTAATACCAATTGGACGACCAGTATCAATTTCTATATTCCATTCAAATTTAGCTGGTCCTGGAATATGAAAAATCTGCTGTCCAATAGAACCAGAAATAATTTCTGGAGGGATATCATAATAAAGACTATCTCGCAAAAATTTAAGAAATTCAAATAAACTTGATTTCCCTACACCATTAGCACCAACAATAATTTCTAGCGGTTGTAACTGTGCTTGAAAATTTCTAAAAGGGCGATAACCTTGAATATTGATTGATGTTAATCTCATATTGTTTTTCCTGGATTTGTACCTTCTCCTATATTAATCGTTTCTAACGAATCGGATTATGTACAGTTACTAACTTAGTTCCGTCAGGAAAAGTGGCTTCTACCTGAACATCATCAATCATTTCTGGTACACCTTCCATAACATCATCACGAGTTAATAATGTTGTTCCATAACTCATTAAATCTGCCACAGTTTGACCATCTCTTGCACCTTCTAAAATAGCAGCAGAAATAAAAGCCACTGCTTCAGGATAATTCAATTTTAAACCTCTATTTTTCCTTCTTTCCGCGACTAAAGCAGCGGTAAAAATTAATAATTTATCTTTTTCCTGGGGTGTAAGCTGCATTTTTCTTTCCTCCGTTTCCTCTGTACCTGAAGTGGTTGGTTTAAATTTGCCATACTCTAGGAATACAATTACCACGATTATGATCATTTATTCGTAAATTTTGCCAAATATTTGTAAACCAATTTCTCGCTTCTGATATAGAATTACCACGATAGCGACATAAAAATCCCTGTTGTAAGCGAGTTACTCCAGCAAAATTATTTTCAATTATCAAAGAACGGGCTTTGTCAATCATTTCTCCAGTAACGGAATTTCCTACCCAAATTAAAGTCCCCACAACCGGATTTCCTCCTAACCCGTGAGGACTGTAAAATACTTCTTCATTACCAGGGATGATTTGTCTATCAATCCATAATGGTATATCATTTTGCCATATTTCTGTATGCGATCGCATCTCTCCCTCTAAAAATTTCTCACCTCTAGCACTGCGTCCAAATCGCATAATTTCCCAGCCTAAATAATTGGCATTTTTACCTAATTCTACCCGCAAATCTTGGCGATAAATTGCCCCATTAAATAAGATATTTTCTTGGGGTAAATATTCTAAATTAGCATGATCATCAACTTGGATATTGACAATTTGTCTTGCTGCTGATCCCTGACTACGATATATTTTACTTGCGGCTGCGGTGGTAATTAAGGCTTTTGTCTGGGGTTGGAGGTGAATATCAGATGTCAGGCGATCGCCCCCTACAATGCCCCCAGCCGTGTGTAAAATCACTGTATGACAAATTTCTTGTCCTTCTGGGTAAAAGGGGCGTTGTACTTTAAAAGGTGCTTGATGGTGGTTGTAAACTAATTGAGTGGAATTTTGGCAATTAGCATAGACTAAATTAAGTTTTCCATGCCAACTTTTATCTATTAGACTCTTAATAATCATTGCCAGATGAAATAGATTTTATCTAATTTTAATTTTAGAGCATTTTCGATTTTTTTATTAAGAAATACTTTGGTAATTACTACTTTTAAATAAATTAAGGTATTATTTTAACTAAATTATTTTTTAAAAACCTACATAATTACGTATTTATATGTAGAATATTATGGAACAAGTAATTAATTTTGCGTACTTACTTCCTAAGTAAGATGTTGCTTCCACAGTCCATAACCACAATATGAAAAATTAACCTGTTGCCTTCACACTATTTCCGGTCAAAATATAATAGAATTTCCATAAATACAGCATCTACGAAAAAAATATGACAGCTAAAGTAATTAGTGTTTGTAATCTCAAGGGTGGAGTTGGTAAAACTACCACAGTTATGGCTTTGTCAGAGTATTTAGCAGGGGATACCATGTATGGTCAACGGGTTCTTGCTATTGATTTGGACCCTCAATGTAACTTAACTACTGCCTTAATGTCTGAACAGGTCTGGGAATGGCAATATAATTATCTAGGATTGACATTACCCTTTTTATTTAAAAATGCTGACCATTTTTTAAGCGATGGTAATTATCAGAAATTTATCGTTAAAGAAGAAGTTTCTAATGTCAGAAATAAAAACTCTTTTAATTGTCTACATCTAATTCCTAGTAGTTCCAAATTATTTGAACTTCAAGAAGATTTTCCAGAAACTTCTGTGGCAATTTTACGTCAACTTATCAATCCATTACTCACAGAATATGACTATATTTTAATAGATTGTCCACCCAGTATTAATAATATTATCAAAAGTGCCTTTTATGCCAGTGATTACTGTATTATACCCTGTGTTCCCAGTCGAATGTCAATTCACGGTTTAGAATTATTACTAAAACAAATTGAGAAGTTTAATCAAGATTATCAACATGACCTCAACCCTATAGGAACTTTAATTTCTCGTTATAATGGTACTGTTTCTCAAACACAGAATTTGAATTTTATTATTGTCAATCCTTTTTTTCCACCAACTTTCTCCAATAAAATCCCAGAAAGAGCGAAAATTGCGGAAAGTTTAGATTTCAGTATGCAGCTAACATACAAACAAAAATATGGTGATATTCATGATGTTATGGTAAAACTAACTCAGGAATTTATCCAAAGACTAAATCACAATTCTGTTAATTTGCTACAAATGGTAAGTTTAGCATAAAGATCAGGTTGTCACCCTATATCTCGTCCTGTTTTCTCTTGTGTGTTAGGTTTTGAATAAGTAGGTGAACGGAAAAAAACCGACATAAGTAACGAAAAGTAAAGTTGCCCAAAACCTGTTCCCTGTTCCCTGTTCCCTCAACAGTAGAGGATTCTCATGGTCGAAAATTCAGCAGCACGAAGACACCAAAAAAATGACAATTCCTCCAGATATCAACAAAATTCCTAACCAAATTAAAGGTTGTGTGAACCCAATTGTTCTCCCTTGCTGCTTTGAAATCCCATTCTGTACCCCTTGAGGAGTATTAACAACCTTTCCCGTAGCCACAGTTACAAGAAACTTTAACTCAAAAGGTAGAAAACTTCCGACAGTCACAGGTGTACCACTCAATTCCAACTGATAAGCACCTGGTTTAGGAAAAATAAATTCTGTTCCTGGTATGCCTTGATACCGTTCAGCCTGAATGGGTTTTAATAGAGGTTCAATTAATGCCGGTTCTCCTGTGACATGAGGTTCAGCATAAACAGCTAATTGACAATTACAATCTTTTAAAGGAATGACCTGACCACCTTTACGGGTCAGGAGAAACCAAGCTTTAGTAACTTCTCCAGCGCGGGGACTATCATTAGGTTCTAAGTGGACAATACCACCTACGTCTGCTGATATTTTTACTGTATGGGCTGAAACTTGAGTATTTTTAGCTATTATTAAACTAGATAAAACCAATAATAATAGATACTTGATTTTGCTTCTGTGACGAGTAAAAATAGTGAAGATATTTAATCTACCGCGATTTCTTGGGAGGAACATAAAACTTTTCTAACCCTAAATATATCCAAAAATACCGAGAACGTACCAACAAAACACCAAAAGTAATTATCCCCAACAAAATCACGGTTAATTGGTTTTGTAAGTAATGAGAACCCATTAAAACCGTATGAATAGCACTTAATAATAAAGCTGGTACACTAAAAAGATGAATTGGCCGCCAATATTTACCTAATGACTTTTGCAGAGAATCAAAACTTGTACAAGCAGCGGGAGTGATTAATACTAATGCTACAGCCCCAGCGCCCATTCCCCATTGAAATTCTAACGGTAAAAACCAAAAAGCGCTGAAATTCCAGTTTAGGGAGTGTTGAAGATGATGAATAGTATGTACCCCAGATAGCACAAAAGCCCCAACTCCCAAAGCCCGACGGTAACGCAGTGGTGCAGACCAAAAACTATTGACAGGGCGAGCAATCAAGGACAGAATTAAACAAATTAGAGCAGCGTGGCCGCCATAGTCTGTCATATTGTCTCCTGTCCGTAGTAAGGTAATAACACCAATAATCAAAGTTACCCACCCACCCAACTGAAATAATTGACTACGGCGATCTTTACTAATTAATGCCGTAGAAACACCCACACCCACCATGGTGGGTAGTGTACCAATCCCAAAAGCTAACATAGTCGCTGCACCCTGCCACAAATTCCCTGTAGCCGCTGCTTTGATTTGGGCTGCGTATAAAAAGCCACAGGGCATCAGTCCCCAGGTCATGCCCAAAAGCACTGGTGTCCACCATTGAGTTTGTGAAGATAACTTGATCATACCCGCACTGAGTCGGTTGTGCAAGTTACCTTTTAATATAGGGTGTAACAGGGGAATATGCGGTAAAAAACCCGGTTTAATTTGTCCTAAACCAAACCAAATCAGCATCGTACCCGTAATTATGGCTATCCAATGCCGCAAATTACTACCAATTCCCGCTAGTTGTCCACCTTCTACTAATACTGAACCTATTGAGCCAATGCCAGCACCGACTAAAGTATAACTCAACATTCGCCCCAAGTTCAGTAAAGTATGAAATTTTAATTGTTGTTGCCAACTCGGATTTTCTTGCTGCTTAGAAAGGGAAAAGGCCACTGTTAATGGTCCACACATTCCAAAGCAATGTCCAAAACTGCCCAGAAAACCTAGCAGGATCATAAGTGACAAGTCTAGCATATTAATTATGGAAACTAGATGGGAACTGGGAATTGGCAATTAGGAAAGTATACCTTACACATCTCTTACTATGATGTCTATGTCAAAAGACAAGCTGTCAAACTTGATGTACTCATTTTGCCAGACTCGGGTTCCCGGAAAAGATTTAAAAATTAGTGTCTAAAAATACATATATACTAAAAAATACCCCCGGTTGGAGACCGAGGGATTCTGCAAGTCGGAATTATCGCACAAAGACATTCGCGTACCTAACATAGCAAAGCAACGACTCAAAAAAATGCCAAAATGCCAAAATCTAAAAATCTAATTTATATGTAATTTATAACGCCAATATTTTTACTTATATTCTTCTTTGTCTGTAAAGCTATCAGTTAAAGGTTTAACAACTTTAGCGATCGCTTCTTGAACAAAAACTTTGATAAACTCATCTCGGCGATTAATCTGAAACTGCTGTTGTACTACTTCTGTCATTCCCCCGTCACCCCAATCTTGATCATGACGAAAATACTCAATAAAGCTTTTCCCGGCAATGCGGGTTAAATAAGCGGCTGTTACACCTTGAATTGCTCTACCGACAACAAAAGTAGTAACATTGAGTTGTAAAGCTGTTGATAATAATTGAATTGCCCCTTTGACGATACCTAAACCAGCAATAGTTTTTCCTAAAGATAGGGCTAATTCCTTACCCCTTTCCATGTTTAAATCGCAACCGTATATCTTACCAATTTCTACTACCATTTGGGCATTAACGGCGGCAGTTGCCAGTAAATCTACTACTGGTAATGGTGTCACAGAAACCACACCTGCCCCAATCCATTGATAGCGGACGATGATTTTATCAGCCTGACGACGACGCTGGGAGTCTATGAGTTTGCGGGCTTCTTCCCCTAAACGCAGAGATTGTAAGAGAATATTATCCGCAATTAAATCCTCACCTTCAGCCCGTAAGATAGAGGCCACGCGCCGCAACAGCGGGATAATATCTGGTTCTGGCTGGAAGGTTTCGCCGGTTTCTAACCTAGCTATTTGCGGGTTAGCAGCGATCGCTACCACATCATTAGTAGCAATAAAACTCCGTACTCTTGACCGCAATCTCCCCAAAATCACATCCCTATCAGTATCAGTATATAAATCCGTTTTATTTAGCACTAAAAGCGATCGCTTACCAATTTCCGCCAACCCCCGCAGTGGTTCATATTCAGAACGGCGTAAATCATTATCTACCACAAATAACAATAAATCGGCTTCCGTGGCCAAAGCCCTAGCCAGTTGTTCCCGTTCCGTACCCCCTACCCCTGGTTCTAAAATCCCTGGAGTATCGGTAATTAATATCTTTCGTTCCAAACCCTTCAACCGTAAACAATAGGTTTCTCCCACCTGAGTTGTCCCCATAGGCGCGTTGACTTCACCCACTATCCGCCCCATAATGGCATTAACTAGGGAAGTTTTGCCGGCGCTTCCTGTACCAAAGACAACCACTTGAATTTCTCCCCTAGCTAAATTAGCCTCAATGTCCCTAGTGCGACTGAGTAAAGCTTGGCGTGTCACCTCATCTTGAATTTGGGCTACTTGTTGACGCACTGCTTGTAAAGTGGAAGAAGCAGCATCAGATTTAGCCGCAGGAATTTGGGCTGGAGTCACTCTTTGGCGTTGTCGTCGAGATTTTTCCTCTCCTTTTCGCAGCACTAGTACATAATAGACAAAGGCGGCGATTAAACCACCAATCAAGAAAATTAGCAGTAATAATAGTAAATTACCCAACAATGGTGAATAGGACAACTGCCAGTACAGCCGAGAGAGAGAATCAATTAGCCATAGGGTTAACGCCAAAATGACGATGAGGCCAACAATCAGTGTTACTACGCGAGACAAAGGCATGAATAATAAATTTATTACTTATATAATGGGTTGATCAATAGCATAATAAATGGGAATCGCACTTCTTATAGTTTATCTCATGCGTTAGCGAAGCTTACCGAAGGTATCGCCCTGGCAACTGCTATAATAATTGGTTAGTGAGTTATGAGAACAAGTCATGCCTGAGCTAAAAGTTAGTATCAGTGAAACCACACATAAAACTCTACTAACGATGGTAGAGGACTCTGGTGAGACAATTCAATCAGTTTTAGATCGAGCTATTGAGAATTATCGCAGGTCTTTGTTTCTGACACGAGCCAATGAAGCTTTTACTGTTTTAAGGCAGAATGAAACACTGTGGCAAGAGGAGGTTTCTGAGAGACAGTTATGGGAGCAAACTATAGCGGACGGGGTTGAAGGTTAGTGGCAAAAATCGCTAGAGGGGAGATATGGCTAGTAGACCTTAATCCTGTGCGCGGACATGAACAAGCAGGAAAACGCCCTTGTTTAATCATTTCAGTGGATCTATTTAATCAAGGTGCATCTGGTTTAGTAGTTGTGTTACCGATTACATCGAAAGATAAAGGAATCCCCTTTCACGTAAAAATTAACTCTCCAGAGGGAGGGATGAAAACCCAAAGTTTTATTAAATGTGAAGACGTTAGATCAATCTCTGTGGAACGTCTGGATAAGTG
>LJOT01000634.1 GCA_001672075.1 Anabaena sp. CRKS33 | reverse complement strand
ACCTGTGCCAAAGTTTCCGTTTCCACCTCAATTGTCAGAGGATAGGGAATGTGAGAACGAACACGGGTAATAGCTTCACCAATTCCCCCAGCCGCTACAATATGATTATCCTTAATCATCACCGCATCATCCAAACCCATCCTGTGATTTATAGCACCACCTAAAGCAGTCGCGTACTTTTCCAAAATTCTCAACCCTGGTGTAGTTTTGCGCGTATCCACCAATTGAGCAGGTAAATCAGCTATTTTCTCCACATACACATTAGTTAAACTCGCAATTCCACTTAATCGCATCGTCAAATTCAACGCCACCCTTTCTCCCATTAATAAAGCATCTAAGGGACCATCAATTTCCGCTATTACCTGTCCTGGTTCACATTTTGCCCCCTCAGCGGTAATATTTACAAAATTGACCTGATGATTCAAAAGCTGAAACACCCTGGCTGCAACCGGTAAACCAGCAATTATTCCTGGTGCTTTCCCTATCCACCTCGCTTCTTTGTCGGTGGGATTTTCGGATAATAGAGATTGAGTAGTACGATCACCCCTACCAATATCTTCCAGCAACCAACCTTGCAACAATTGATCCAGCACCAAAAACGGTGGTAGTACAGCCACTGAACTCTTCATATCATCCCTAATTCCTATATCCACTCAACACTATCAGCAATTGCGTTGATTAACCCCTTCCATAATAATTCCCCAAAAAAATCCCAAAAATAGAACCCCACCAACTCAGCCACATCAAAAACACAACTGCATAAAGCAAAAATCCAGAAAACTATAACGACTGCAACCCTTACCACACAAGGATTGTAAGCAAAGCGAAAAAAAATTTCCCAAAAAGATGGAAAAAGTAGTTGACAAACCCAAATAGATTAGATATATTGAATAAGTGCCGAACAGCGAAGCCAAGAGAGGCAACGCCGAACAGCGCA
>LJOT01000360.1 GCA_001672075.1 Anabaena sp. CRKS33 | reverse complement strand
CGGCTTTCGGTTCTAAAAACAGCACTTTTGAGAATTAATTCGGCCACATCTAATAAATTACGAGTTTCTGCCCAAAGCCGCAATTCTTTTTCAATTTTCGGTTGTTGAAAACTAACTGATTGTCCAGGCTGTAAACGTAACAATAATTGACTTAAAGGTAAAGCTGCAAAGTCTTTTTTCCAAGATATAATTTGCAAAATGGCAGTTTCTAAACTTGATTTTTCTCGACAAATACCCGCAGTTTTCCAAACTATCCGGGGTAAATTTTGGCGAATTTCTGCCAATTGTCTTTGTTGATTTTCCCAATCAATTAGAGATGGGTTAATTTCCAAAGTTTCAGTTTCAATAATATTAGCAGATTCCTGTTTTCCCAATTGCAATTTTTCATAGTCAACATTAGCCATTTGCGCCCCAAAGACAATACATTCTAAAAGAGAATTACTGGCCAAACGATTAGCACCATGTACTCCCGTACTAGCAGTTTCCCCAATGGCGTATAAACCGGGAATATTTGTCGAATTAGTCACATCTGTGAGTATACCACCCATCCAGTAATGAGCAGCGGGAGAAACGGGAATGGGTTGATTAAAGACATCAATACCCCAACGTTGACAAACGGCGATGATATTGGGGAAACGATGACGAATTTTCTCAGGGGGAATAGGACGCATATCTAACCAGACATGGGCTGTAGCGGGGTCAGAGGCGGTATTTTGTAAATGACTAAAAATTGCTCGACTCACCACGTCTCGCGGTGCTAATTCCCCTGCTGGGTGGTAATCAAAAGCAAAACGTCGCCCGGTATCATCTACAAGGTGCGCCCCTTCACCGCGTACGGCTTCACTAATGAGAAAACGTCCTGGTTTACTCAAGGCTGTAGGATGAAACTGGACAAATTCTAAATCACGAAGAATCGCTCCCGCCCGCCAAGCAATGGCCACACCATCACCTGTACTTACCTCTGGGTTAGTAGTTTGGGCAAATACTTGACCACCGCCACCAGTAGCTAAAATTACTGCTCCGGCTTTCACCCAGGTAATTTTACCTTGATAAAATAGACTAATTCCCAAACATTGACCGGTTTGGGGTTCTATCCATAAACTCAAAGCCAAAGCTTGCTGAATTACTTTGATATTCTGACGACGCAGAACCTGATTTTTTAGGGTGGTTGTGACTTCCCTACCAGTGGTATCAGCCGCATGAAGAACACGAGGACGAGAATGGGCTGCTTCTAAGGTTAAGGCTAAGTTACTGTCATGACGATCAAAAGCGACTCCTAAATTAACTAGGGATTGAATACAACTAGGAGCTTGTTCAGCTAAGAATTTTACAGCGGATAGATCACATAAACCAGCCCCGGCTTTTAATGTGTCTTCAATATGCAGTTTTGGTGAATCCTCTGGAGCGACTGCTGCGGCTATACCACCCTGGGCCCAATCACTAGCGGATAGGGAAACTGTTTCTTTAGTAATTAAGCCGACTTGTAAGGATGCTGGTAAACATAGGGCTGTATATAGTCCTGCTGCACCGGCACCGACTACTAAAACATCAAATTGGTTAGGAATATCTATATCAGACAAGGTGGGGTAATAGGTAATAGGTAATAGGTAATAGGTAATAGGTAATGGGTAATGGGTAATGGGTAATGAATAGAGAAATTTATTAGACTTTTTGCCTATTGCCCCTACCAATCACCAATTACCAATTACCAACTAGGGTTATCTGTAGATACCGTTGTTAATGCGATCATCACCTTCGTTGAAGTTAGGCTCAAATTCTGTCACGGTGAAATTATCCAAGTTGGCTTGCAAAAGTGCTTTTTGTTTATCGCTCAATTTTGCCAAATTTAATACATCCTCTACTTTTTTGTAGGGAGCATTTTTGATGATTTTCTTAGCCAAGTTGGGATAAAGTCCTGGATACTTTTGGAAAGCAGCGATATTGGTATTATTCAAATCAATTTTTTTACCAAATTCGGTTCCCAGTTTCTGATCTGCTTTGTTTTGGCGGGCAACTGCTAAAACAGGAACTTGATTACCCACAAAGCTATTGAAACTAACAGCTTGGGCTGTTTGGGTAGTTGCCAATATTCCCCAACAACCTAGCAACAATGTAAATACAGTGAATAAACGCACCAATCCTTTCACGATTTTTTACCTCTTTCTATCAAACAGCAATTAAATTGTTGATTATTTGCAGCCACAAGCCATAAACTGCAGGGCATAAGCCAGAATTTTCAGGTTGTTAGAGCAGTTTCTATTCTAACTTGATCCTGATTTTCTCATGGTTTAGCTTCTTGGTTTTAGCTTGGTCACTTGCACAACAGTCATCAAGAACTAATATACAGCGTATCAATATCCACAATATTCACTACTATTTGGTTTACTTTGACTTTTGCCAAAAATTCTTCCTCATAGCACTTACGCGCCTATTTTTGGGTGTTTTCCCCATTGATGGGAATTTCACGCTAGAACCGCTGCTATTAAGAATAGACTGTCTACTAAAATTGTACTCAAAATTGCCCCTCCAAAGGCATAGCAATGGCATTGTTTATTCAGTAAAGAGACTGTTCCCACTGTCATCAGTATCAGCGCAAGAATAACCGCCCAGCCTTCTCCCCAGGGTGTTTCGACTTGTTCTAAGGCATTTTGTAAGATTTGTGAAGCTCCTGCGGGATCTATTCTCATAATTTGTCGCCAATAGGGCATCAAATCTACTAAATAAAAATAAATATCGGTTAAAACTGTCCCCAGCAAAGAACCTAAATAGAACCAATTGCCGATTTTACCCCAATTTTTGCGTAAACACCACAAAGCAAAGGGTAATCCTAGTGATTCTATGGGTATATGCCAGATTGGTTCATATCTTAACCAACCCCAATAAATTGCCCCTGTCAACCAAGTCCAGCTAAACCCAAAGAGTAAATCTCCCCATAAATAGGTTCGTGAACTTGACATTAATCTCATACTGATCCAAAGTAAAAAGCCTGTGAAAAATACACTTAGCGCAGGAAATGATCTGACTAATGGCGCTTCCACAAACACTGGTACTGATACTAAAAATACTGATGCTGCAAATACTAACCAATTTTGTCGGGAAGATATAAAGTTTATTAAAGACGTATTTTTAACGCCATCATCAATATCTAACGTAGGGTTAGTTGCTGTATAGGAAAAGAATGTATGATTAATCAAAGTTTCTAATATTTGTTACTAAACTTTACTTATCCCACAATATCACAATTGATAATCCCCCCAGGGGGTATCTTGATTATACACGAAATTTATTTATCGGCCTATGCACTTGAATCTTGCTAAGTTTTCAGAAATATGATGATCACAAGATTGATTAAATAATTTGGATATTTTGTTCTAGGGATATAAGTTATTTCTATAAGATTTTGGGAAAAAAGAACTTTCTCAATAAACAGGGTTCTATTCTCATGAATATTGAGAATTTTGTCAATAATTT
>LJOT01000633.1 GCA_001672075.1 Anabaena sp. CRKS33 | reverse complement strand
AGAAGAAGAAGAAGAAGAAGAAGAAGAAGAAGAAGAAGAAGAAGAAGAAGAAGAAGAAGAAGAAGAAGAAGAAGAAGAATTAGATTATGAAGATGAAGATGAAGATGAAGATGAAGATGAATTAGATTATGAAGATGAAGATGAATTAGATTATGAAGATGAAGATGAAGATGAATTAGATTATGAAGATGAAGATGAAGATGAATTAGATTATGAAGATGAAGATGAAGATGAAGATGAAGATGAAGATGAAGATATGGAATTTTTAAAATAATTCAAATTTTATAAAATTTTATTATTTATATTTAATTAACAATTAGGATTATTGCCTATTAATGTTATATCTATTGTTCCTTCTGCCCATAATCCATTGTATATTTCACATTCATAATATATTGTGAAGCTATTAGATAAATATCTTCTTTGGAATGATACATTTCCAAAGTATTGTCCGTTATAATTAATGTTAGCAAATGATATACTTGTATCTCCCGTCAATCTTTCTGTATATTCTAACATAGAATTTATATGTTGTGTTTGGTAATATACTCCTGTTGTCTCTCCATAATATTCTGTCATTCCTGATGGAGTATCTGTCCCCAACCCCGTATCAATTGATGCTGTTATTTTTATTATTGCTGGAGTTCTTGTTGGTGTTCTTGTAGGTGTTCTTGTTGGAGTGGGTGTATTGGTTGGAGTAGCTGTTGGTGTATTGGTAGGCGTGTTTGTTGGAGTAGCTGTTGGTGTATTAGTTGGTGTAGCTGTTGGTGTATTAGTAGGTGTAGCTGTTGGCGTAGCTGTAGGTGTAGCTGTTGGTGTATTAGTAGGTGTGTTTGTTGGAGTAGCTGTTGGTGTATTAGTAGGTGTAGCTGTTGGTGTATTGGTAGGCGTGTTTGTTGGAGTAGCTGTTGGTGTATTAGTAGGTGTAGCTGTTGGTGTATT
>LJOT01000359.1 GCA_001672075.1 Anabaena sp. CRKS33 | reverse complement strand
AAAGTGGCAGAAAAACAATTAAGTTCTGTGTAATTTGTCTGAATCAGGATGTTCAGGATTTGAGGATTTACAGGATTTAATTAAATACTTTATCCTGTTTATCCTTTAATCCTTTTTTGTCTGAATCAGGATGTCCAGGATTTGAGGATGTACAGGATTTATTCTTTTACCTGTGCGTATTCCAGTAGGAGTTTGACTGATTTATTTCTCGCGTCAGGTTTGTGAGTGTTGGTGATCAGGAGGGTATTTGTTGAGGGAATTTTGGGGAGAATGGACTCCAACTGCAACAAAATTTCTTTTGACTATTTTTTAGCCTAAAGTCCAGATTTAATCAAATACAAATATAACAATAGACAAATATATATTTTAGGTTATGTAGAGCTATGAAAAAAATCCTAACACTGGTTAACAAATCCTGGCTTAACACCTGTTAGACAATAAGATTAACCCTTGATTTGCTTTCTACTGAGTAATGTCCCTATTTTTAAAATGGTCTTGAAACATTGGATGAAAAAACTGGTATCCACCATTGATTGGTTTTAGAAAGCCAAAATTCTTTGCAACATTTTCCAGAAAATCTGAATAATTACGGGGTATATGATTTTTTTTCTCAAGTATAATTCGCAAATTTAAATGTAGAAAACAGTTTTGACCGCTTTGATGTGCACACATTACAAGAAATCCGTTAAGCACTGAAAAACATAGCCCTAGAATCACCATAATTGTATCTAATTTATGAGTAAAAATAATTACTATTATATAAATCATCATTACAAATATAGAACTTATCGCTGCAATTGATAAGGCTTGATGAAAAGAATCCCAAATACCTTGATTCGGGTTTGAACTTGAATTCTTGTCAGAATAGTCAGAGCTATCCGTAAAGGGATAACTTGCGCTCAAGGCTATAGCAACAATGAATCCAAAAAAAGGACCAACAATTGATGCAAGACTAATGGACTCATTTAATTTAAAATCTAGTAAAAATCGCATAATTCCTAAAGTAGCAAAAAAATTTATTAAACAAATTCCTATCCCAATATAAAAATTTTTACGTATAGACCTAAAAATTTGTCTTCCGTTTAATACTTTTTTACCATATATTTTTATCTCTGTTTCATTTAATTTATCCTCTGACTCTGGTTTTAACAATTCTACAATACGTCCTGCTATTGGACCAGTAATAATTCCTTGCAATAATCCTAAAGCTACCCCTTTAAACAAGGTACTTTCTGTTTTTGGGAATAAATGTAACAGATAATGATGGCAGAGGAATCCATAACTTATTCCAAATAGAACACCTAAAAATAAACCACCATTTAATAATTTTGAGATTTGATAAAGTTCTTTCTCTTCTTGTTCCAACCAAGAAGGTTGTATTTCTGAAATTATAAAAGTTCTGTTAACCATTTTTTTTGCTAACCATGTTAACCAATTTACTACATCTTTTTGTTGATATTTTTCTTTTTCTTTTTCGTATTTCTCGCCCTTATCTAAGGCTTTTTTTCTTTGTTTTTTGTAAAACCTATCAAAAGAAACTTTTATCAATTCATCGAATAGTATGGAACAATAATCTTCTAATGTTGATGAGTTTATTACAGGTAGTTCCTCTAACTCTATCATAACATCAAGTATAAGTGGTGTCTCTGCTAACGTTTGCACTATATTGCCATTTTGGTTTAGCAGCTTTCTTAAGTTAGTTAATTGCTTTCCTTTTGCTTCCCACTCGTTTATTATTTTTTCTATCTGATCATTTACTAAAGGTTTGATAAGCACTGAATACGATTGCATTAAACGTTTATCAATTTGTTTGTATTGTTCTCTGCGGCTACAGACTATAATCTTATGTATTCCATATTCGCGACTAAAATTATTGATTGCTACAACACAGCTTGAACGCTCATTCTCATTTAACTCATCTAAACCATCGAAAAACAGTAACATTTCCTCATTTTTAATCCAGTCTTTTCCAATTTGTCGTTCTATCCGATACCACTGATAAAGTTGATCAACCAACCAATCATGGAAGGACAATTTGTTGTTACTCCAATAGGTTAAATCAAATATTGCTACCAGCTTTTGGCTCGATGTCTCTTGTTCAACGAAATTTTTTGCTAACCTTAACAAGGTTGTAGTTTTGCCTGATCCTGGCTCTCCTAAAATTAATAAAATGTTATATGAAATATCGTATAAATCTGCTATTGTAGCAAATTTTTTATTGTTATCATTGTTATTGTTGTTATCACAGTCATAATTTTCATGGAATTTTAGTTCAATAACAACACCACTGTCTTCTAATAATGAGTTAAGGCTATTCAGCCAATTAGTTTTAACTGTCTGGCGTAATACCTGTTTTAGGATATTATTTTTATTTTCATATGTTCCAAAAAATCTATAGATGAATTTAAATAATTTATTTATAGATTCGGGTAAAGAAATACGATCAAAAATTGTTATATTTCTTGCATTAACATTTTTGAAATTAAATTCTTTTGGCATTTCTTTACCTTCCTCGTTTAATGCTTTGGGTCATTACTTTCCTCCTGGAAAGAAGTTGGTTTCTGCCCTGCTCGCACTTTCCTAATTTCAATATCACCCTGAATCTCAATTTTGTTGAGGTCCACACCAGAACCTGTAGCAATAATGTCTTCTATTTTGAGAGACGCTCCTCCTTTAACATCTTCTAGTTTGACACCTACCTCACTAGCAACTTCTGGTGCTTTGTTTTCGATAGCTTTCAGCAAAACTTGAGCTTTCCGTAAAACTTCTTCATTTTTAGATGCGTCTGTTTTCTCTAAATCTTGCTGCAAAATGTTTTGCCTTGCTTGCGAGGTAGGGTCATTCTCTAGCATATCAATACTTACATTTTTATACTTGTCTTGAATTAACGTTTTCATGCCAGCATAAGCATCTTTAATTGCTTGTTCTGCGGTAGGTTTTAGGGCTGCTGCTGCACCTGTGGCAAGTGCAATAACAATCATGCTGATGGGATCTACCATAAAATTTTTCTCCGATTGATTACATGAATAATAAACAACGTGGTTTTTATATCAACTGTTGTAAGCTAAAAAACATCTAATTTGCATAATTGAATTAAACATAACTCTTGTGGGGTGGGCATCTTGCCAGCCCAGCTTATGTAACTTAAATGCTGATTAGCTTATGATAGATGATAGCATAACTTAAAGATTTCCATAAGGAAACTCCTTTTCTAGACGAGAACGGTCTCTTTTCCGCCATAAACCCTTAGTAGTAATTTTACCATCTTCATGCCAGATCATATAATTCTTAGATCCTCTAGAAGGAACAAACATCGCTTGAGCAAGAATTTCCAACTCGATTTTGATACCAGTAGGTAAAGCATTTTGTAGCCTCTCAAATATCAGCAGAGGTTCAGAGTGGGAGAAGAACACACCATCAGTATCACTTTCAACCTGGATACCTCCCGCTTTTTCAATCACATCAATCATGAAT
>LJOT01000080.1 GCA_001672075.1 Anabaena sp. CRKS33 | reverse complement strand
CTATATTTATTGCCAACTTAGTTATGTGTTTATATTTAAGCTATTTTTGTTACTTATTACACTTGTATTTGTACTACAAAATGAAGTGCGGAATGTGGGCTAAATCAAAAGCTGCTATAAACAAAGATTTTTCATGAATACTTAATTCTTTTTTTGCTCTTGGTACTTGGGAACCAGTCAATGTTCCTTTTAGAGTTTTTATGGGATTAAAGTTTCAGCAGTTAATTCAGTAGACATACAAAGCTATATTTAACTCAGTGGACTTTCTTGGTATCACCCAAAATTATCTCATAAACTGTAATATCTACTGAAATTTGATTTACATGTTGGTGTAAAAGCTTGAAAAGTACAAAGCTATTATTACTTTTTAGGGATGTTGGGAGAGCGATCATCTAAAATTGGGGTAGTTGTGAGCGTAAGCGTTGCACTTCAACATCAGACAATTACAACATTAACCACCAACAAACAAATGAGTAATTACATCCTGTACATCCTCAAATCCTGGACATCCTGATTCCGACAAAAAATCAGCGTTTATCAGCGTTTATCAGCGTTCACTCCTGAATCAAGAATCAAAAATAGGCGATAGCGAACGCATTGCGTCCCGGAGGGAACTAGCGCTCCCCAGGAATCGCTCTTTTTATATGCGAAATGAGTTAAGCGTAAGGGTTACGCTGCTGCAAGCAGTTCGCTGTTTGGGAATGTTGGCAATGCGTAAGCGTTGCGCTCCGTAGGAATCGCTGTTTGGGGATATTGGGGTGCGATCGCTTTCAAAAGAGTGTAATCATAGAAGAAGCAAGTGATGAGAAAAGATAATGCAAAAGCAGCTTAAACAAATAATTGTATCCGATCCAGAAGTGATGATGGGAAAACCTGTAATTGCTGGTACACGCATTACAGTTGAGTTAATTTTAGAAAAATTAGCTGCTGGTGAAACCGCAGAACAAATCTTAGAATCACATCCTCGACTGACACCAGAAGCAATTCCAGCAGCTTTAGCATTTGCGGCTGAGGCTTTACGATATGATGTAATTTATCCAATTGTTGAGAAGGTGTCTTGAACTTTCTAGCATAAGAATTAGATTTTTCCAAAGCACAAACAGAGTAAAGATCATGCAAGAACAATTAACCGACTATCAACAAGAACTAACAGAACGCATTTCTCATGTTGTAGATAAACTATTTCGTGGTAGTAGTTTCTACATGGTGAAATTAGATCAACATGAAATGACTGAAATGTTAATAGAATTATTTAGCAGATTTTCCCCAGAAGAAATGAGAGCAATTAAAGAACATGATTTAACCAGAAGGATTGGTAAAATATTAACATTAGAAGCTGTTGCTGGGACATTAAATGATTTAACACCAGAAGAAATAGCAATTTTTGATGCAGCAGTAGCAAGAAAATAAAACCATGAATTTTTTACTTGATTCAAATATTGTTAGGTATGCGTTAAAGAAAAATATAACTATAAATAATAAATTGAAAGAGTTAAGCTTTCTCGGTTTAGAAATATTTATTAGTTGTATCACCTACTATGAAATTAAAAGAGGTTTAATATCTCTCAATGCTACTAAACAATTGGTAGATTTTCATGGATTTTGTAATGATTATCCTGTATTATTTGTAGATGATTTAGAAATTATTGAAAAATCCTGTGAAATTCATGCAAAATTAAAAGCTAAAGGTACTCCTATCCAAGATGCTGATGTTTTAATAGCAGCTACAGCAATTGTCCGTGATTTAATTCTCGTTTCTAATGATTCTGATTTATTAAGAATTGAAGAACTAAAATTAGAAAATTGGTTGTGATAAAAATTAATGATGATTTCACCAAATGTATAATTACGGAGATATAATCAAATTATGTATAATCAAATCAGTCTTGGGGATGATCTAGCAGATACTAATAATATGAAAGTAGAAAATCAGGTTAATAAGGAAACTATCATTTCTACTGACGGAGAAGTGATATTATATCAGAATTTTTTTAGCACTCAAGAAAGTAGTCAGCTTTTTGAAGATTTATCTTCTAACGTGAAATGGAAACAAGAAATAATCCAAATTTTTGGCAAGAGAATGCCTATACCAAGATTGACAGCATGGTATGGAGATGAAGGAAAATCTTACACTTATTCTGGTATAGAACAACATCCAGAACCTTGGAATACTACATTAAAATTCATTAAATCGAAAGTTGAGGAAATCGCAAAAGTTAGTTTTAACAGTGTTCTGGTCAATTTATATCGTCATGGTAAAGACAGTGTTTCTTGGCATAGTGATGATGAACCAGAATTAGGGAAAAATCCAATAATTGCATCAGTGAGTTTTGGTGCAACCCGTCGTTTTGCCTTACGACACAAGCATTCCAAAAATCACAAAATTGCTATTGATTTAACCAGTGGTAGCTTGTTATTAATGCAAGGTGAAACTCAGCATTTTTGGCAACACCAAATTCCTAAAACAGCTAAAGAAATTCAGCCACGAATTAATTTAACATTTAGAATTACTCACTAGCGCAAGCGTTGACTTGTCAGTTCGCTTGTTGACCAGTAACCGTCAATTATCTATTGACATGATATCATAAGTCAAAGACAATGAAGAAAATCACTAACCAAGGTATTGTTAAATCAGGAATTAACCAAACATAATTTCTTAAAAAAGGTATAGCCATTGGTAAAATAAACCGCAAAGAACGTAAAGATACAGGCCGATTACCATTTTGATCTACAATTCCATATCGCTTCGCAACTTCAGCGACAACTTGGATTTTACCAGTATATTTGATCATATTAGCATCAGCTGCTAAACTAGCGATCGCTCTGCCAGTAAATAATGGTGTTTCCCAATTAAAACCATCGGCAAATAATGAAGAATTACCATTTTCTAAACTCTGTTCTTTGGCGAAATTTGTAATCTGTTCCGTACCCACAATACCCGGATAAATAGCCAGAGAACTTACATGATATTGTTTTAATTCCTTAGCCATATCTGCGGCTAATCTATCACAAGCACTTTTTCCCACACCATAAGGAACACTAAAAATATAAGACATTCCTCCCCAAGAAGAAATAGTAAAAATGACCCCTTTTTTCCGTTTTGTCATCATTCTTGCAGCATAAATACTAGCCACATAATGACTTCTTAAACCTACATTATTAGCAGCATCCCAAAAACTAGGTTCAGACTCCCAAAACGGCTTACCAAAGGCTGTTCTTAATGCTTGTACCCCTCCATAAACATTATTAACTAAAATATCTAATTGACCATTTTGTTCATTCTCAATACGTGCAAAAAGTTGACGAATTTGCTCATCATCACTATGATCAACCTGTACAGGAATACAAACCCCACCAGCTTCAATAACAGCGGTTTCGGTTTCCCGTAAACTACCGCCAAAATGCTCATAATTATTAGGTTCAAAAGTAGGTTCAAGAGTGCGCCCAGTAATATACACAGTAGCACCAGCTTCACCCAAACCCACAGCAATTCCCTTACCAATACCCCTAGTAGCACCTGTAACTAATGCTATTTTCCCTTGAAGATTTTTACTCATTTTTTTATTTACATTTTATTGACAGCCAGAGATTTTAATATGATTTTAAGTAGGTGAACGGAAAAAAACCGACATAAGTAACAAAAAGTAAAGTTGCCCAAAACCTGTTCCCAGTTAAGAGTTCCCTTGTCATAACGACAATTTTTAACGCCAACCTACTTAATATGATTTTAATATTTCTAATTCCTCGCGCACGGATAATGGATCATAACCTAAGGCAAAAGCCTTTGAACTATCTAAAGAAACATCTTTTGGTCTAGGTGCTGCCATTTTCACATCTTCTTGAAAACAGGATTTTAATTGATCATCAGGAAATTGCCAGATTTCAGCTAATATTTTCCCAAAATCATAACGAGAAATTCTTTCTTTTCCACCTAAATGAATAATCCCATGCGCCTTTTCTAAAGCTAATAATAGCCCTTTAGCGGCTGTATTTGCACTCACTGGAGTGCGAAATTCATCTATAAATAAATTGAGTTCTTTTCCCTCTTTCAATACTTGCATAAATTGCTGAATAAAGCTTTTTGCTGTTGGTGTTTCTTTACCAAACATTAATGGCATTCGACAAATAGCTGCTTGGGGATATACTTGTAATATCCCTGCTTCAGCCGCAACTTTTTGCTCACCGTAAATGTTCACAGGTGAAACTTTATCTATTTCTCTGTAAGGTGCATTTAAACCATCAAAAACCAAGTCAGTGGAGGTAAAAGCGAAAGGTAAGGAATTATCAGCACAAAGTCCAGCCAGATCACAAGATGCTGTAACATTGATCTTATAGGATTCCTGGGCATTTATTTGACAATAATTAGGTTGAGATTGGGCTGCTGCGTGAATTACTGCATCGGGTTTGATATGATTAAATAGGTTCTTTAATTCCTGGAAGTTAGTCAAATTCACCTTCACCATTTTGATATCAGGTATTTCTAAACAATGGCTATAATATGTACCATAAACTTCCCATTCTCGTTTTGCTAATTGGCAAAGATGCCAACCTAAAAAACCGCTAACACCCGTAATTAGGAGTTTTTGCATATATCTTTCCTTGCTAATCTTAGCATCTCTGCAATAAAAACCATACCATCATTAATCTCATCTCACGCAAAAAATTTGCATCTTTGCGTGAGAATATCTAATTATGAACCTTGGAAATACTTCTCCAAAGCTTCATGTACTAAATCAGTCATCGGTCGCCCTTGTTTTTCAGCAGTTTCCCTAAGTTGCTGATAAAAATCATCCCGCAGACTTACTCTATGGCGTGATTTACCGCTACTGGTAGGCTCTCCTGGTGTGTAATTAGCCACAAATTCCCTAATAGCATCAAAACCCATTCTGTGACAAAAATCGCCGAAACTTTCTTTGGGTGTGCGGGATTTTTTAAAGAAGACAAAAATCGGTTCTAGGAAACTTTCAATATCATTGTGATGCAGTTTTTCCACAAACGGTTGGGCTAACCGAGTTTGATTTGGTGAACCACCTAACCAAACTTGATAAGATTCTACACCACTACCCACAAAACCTAATTCTGCCATATACGGACGAGCGCAACCGTTAGGGCATCCTGTCATTCTCACCACAAAATGGTCCTTTTGTAAACCCAGTTGATCTAATAAAGCCCGGATTCTTGTTAAAATTTCGGGAATGGCTCGTTCTGATTCTGTAATTGCTAAACCGCAGGTAGGTAAAGCTGGACAAGCCATAGCATAGCGCGTTAATGCTGCTATTTGGCTGGGGTCGGCTACAACGCCACAGCGGTCGAGAATCTCTTGAATGGCTTCCTGATCCTCCGGTGCGATATCGTAAAAAATCAGGTTTTGATTACCTGTTAAGCGAATGGGGAGATTAAATTGTTCCACAATTGTCCGCAAAGCGGTTTTGAGTTGCAATGTCTCATCATCTTTTACACGCCCGTTATCAATGGAAATACCTACAAACAGCTTACCATCTCCCTGTTCATTCCAGCCCAAAAAGTCTTTATATTTAAACTGAATCAGCGGTTTAAATGGTTCGAGCGGTTTACCAAAGTATTCTTCTACCTTAGTGCGGAATTTCTCTACACCCCAATCATTGATTAAGTATTTTAATCGCGCGTGTCGTCTATCGGTGCGATCACCATAATCTCGCTGTGTAGCAATTATAGCTTTCACTAGATTATATACATCATTTTTGCCTACGTAGCCAATGGGATCAGCAATTCTGGCAAAGGTTTCCTCCTTATTATGGGTTCTACCCAAACCACCACCAGCGAAGATATTAAATCCTGCTAATGCACCTTTTTTATTGGTAATTACTACCAGGGTCAAGTCTTGGGAATATAAATCAACGGAATTATCCCCAGGAACCGTCACGCAAACTTTAAATTTCCGGGGCATATAATGAGTTCCATAGATAGGTTCTACGGAATCATGAAAAATAGTACCATTACCGTTACTTTGTCGCGCTGCTTTGACATCTGGATGTTCTTCGGCGCTAATGGCTTTTTCCCCATCTAACCAAATCTCATAATAAGCACCAGTTTGGGGAGAAAGCAAATCAGCGATATTTTGGGCATATTCCCAAGCATATTGGTATTCTGAGCGATTTTTAAAGGGGGCTGGAGGAGCCATAACGTTGCGGTTAATGTCACCACAAGCACCCAAGGTTGAACCAAGATTTTGGATAATTGTAGCGATCGCTGTTTTCAGGTTCTTTTTTAAGATACCATGTAATTGAAAACCTTGGCGAGTAGTAGCTCTTAGAGTATGATTACCATATTCATCAGCCAGTTTGTCCAAGGCTAAATATAGCTGTGGTGGTATTAACCCACCGGGACTTTTTGTCCGCAGCATCATTTGGTAATCTTTTTCCTGTCCCTTGACGCGGTTATCACGGTTATCTTGTTGATAAGAACCATGGAACTTGAGAATCTGAATTGCGTCCTCACTAAAGTGGGTGGTATCCTGAAGGATTTCAGTAGCCACGGGTTCACGCAAAAAGTTACTATTTTCTTTGATACCTTCAACTTTAGAAGGCTTACGGTCAGCAACAAAAGAAGCAGCAGAGTTAACCATTACGGTAGATACGTTTCTGAATAAAGCGGTAGATGAAACCGAAATTAGGCAATTAATAGCACTTATTGGGCTAATTAAACTACTTGATTTTGGTCGGAATTATGAATATTATTTTGATTCTAACATGATCAGAGGCCAGCTTGATCATTGACATAACTTACCATTTTAGATAAACACTGAGATTAATATCTAATTATGCCAACCACTAAAACATTAACATTATCTGGTTTAATAGGTGTATGTGTAGGAGATGCCTTGGGTGTACCCGTTGAATTTTCCACTCGTGCTGAACGTCTCAAGTCACCAGTTACAAAGATGTTGGGTTATGGGACATGGAATCAACCCCCCGGAACTTGGTCTGATGATAGTTCTTTAACATTGTGTTTGACAGAATCTTTCTGTAGTGGCTATTCTGTGGATGATATAGCTAAATCATTCTGTCGCTGGTACAGAGAAAATTACTGGACTGCCCATGGTGACGTATTTGATATTGGCAATACTACGTATCAAGCTATTATCAAGTTAGAGAAAGGTATTCCCCCGTTACAAGCAGGTGGTACTGGTGAACATAGCAATGGAAATGGTTCATTAATGCGAATTTTGCCCATAGCTTACCTACACGAAACCTTAACTTTTCCCGATTTAATTACAAAAGTACATGAAGTTTCTTGTCTTACTCATGCCCATGTCCGTTCGCAAATGGCCTGTGGGATTTATATTAGTATGGCAGTAGAACTACTGAAATGGGCTAATTTATCAACAGCTTATTTACATAGTTTAGAGAAAATTCAACAACTTTATCATCATAGTAATTATAATCGAGAAAAGTCCCATTTTCAGCGGGTTTTCAGCGGTAAAATTGCCGAATTACCTGATAACCAGATTAATTCAGGCGGTTATGTAATTGATACTCTAGAAGCATCTATTTGGTGTTTATTAACTAGCTCATCTTACCCTGAGTCAGTTCTCAAAGCTGTTAATTTAGGGGGAGATACAGATACTACGGCTGCAGTGACTGGTGGGTTAGCGGGAATTTATTACGGTATAGAAAATATTCCCCCGGAATGGGTTGAAAAAATTGCTCGCAAACAGGATATTATTGATTTATCTAATCGTTTTGCAGCAATTTTATAAAGCAGCGGTTAGAGTAGAAAACTACTCCAACCAGCAAATATCACCATTGTCTTTAAACTAAGGACAATGAATAAACCTGACCATCAATTAACAGTCGCGTAATTCCCTTAGCTTGTAAATGGTTACTAGCCTTATGAAGAACTTGACTGTCGGGAACTTTGATAACGCGATCGCGCTTCGTCGAAAAGCGTTTAGCTACTCTATGATTATCAAAAATGGGTAGAGTTTTCTGTTGATTTTCCAGACTGGGAATCAGACCTAAATCACCAAAATCCTTGAGTGGCCGAGTAATTAATTCCGCAGAGCGGTCAATTACTAAATAGCAGGTTTTTGGTAAATTAGCAACTGAAAGTGGTAAAACTTGAACAGATGCTTCTCCGTTTTTCCGTCTAGTCACTAGAGGTTTGGGAGCTTCATAATCCTCGTCTTCAAAATCGTCCTCCTCATCATACAAATCATCATCTAAATCATCATCATCTAAATCATCAGGTTCATCCAGCAAATCTTCATCCAAAATTTCCGCAAACAGACTTGGCTGTGAACGTCGAGTTTCCACCTCCAACTTAGGCTTGGGAATTGGCGTTTCTGTGGGCTTGTGTCTGACAATTTCCAGTTCCTTGACAACTGGAGATTCTTTGATAACGGGAGGTTGGGGTTGTTCCACCGCTGAGGAGCGTGTTTTTACCCGCCTATTAACAGAAATATCTTCAGGAAAATCAGGATTACCATCTACTTTTGCTGCTATGATCAGCTTTTCCGGTTCTGGTGTTGATAACTCCTCACCACTACTCAAGCCGGTAGACGCTTCTGATAGCAATAGTGGTTGGTTCAACAGCGGTAACTGATCATAACTTACCTGCGCTCTACCCTCAGGGGTTCTAGCAGCGCGTTTTAAAGATACGAGATATTCGTAATCTTCTTCTGGTAAGGTACTTTTGAGCAGTCTGCTAATTGTGGAATTGCTCACACCATAGCGTTCTGCTAAAGTGGAAGTTGTTTCCGCACTTTCTCGATATAACTTGAGAATTTCTTGTTTGTCAGAATCTGTTAGTTTTCTCACGGTAGACACCAAAATTTGTTAAGTTTGTTTGCGTCCACGGTCTTGGCGTTGAATACTCAATGATACTTCGTATTCTAGAACTATGAACTCGAACTACACGCCCATACACGGTTAGAATACTCCTCACAAGGGCTTTGTTGATAAAGAATATGTAGTTTTCTTTAGTAGCATTACCATAGGGTATAATTACTTAATTAGTTGAGAAAGATAATTTGCCATTAACCTGGATACAAAACCAGAGTAAAATTCGGGAGTTGCATTTATATTATATTCATAGGCAATTACTCCTTAACATCACAATATATCTGAATATCGTATCTATTTTGTTTCCTAGTGTACCTCAACTCACCAATCACTTGCATCTTCTGACTGGAATCAGGAAATTTTAAATTTGCTCTTGCCTATTTTGAAAATATTAGATATAATGACGAAGGCGTTCGTGGGTACGTAGCTCAGTTGGATAGAGCATCCGCCTTCTAAGCGGACGGTCACAGGTTCGAGTCCTGTCGTACCCGTTGTCATCACGTCAGAAAAAAGCTAATTTTTCTCTACTTTAACCACATCCTTACTACCGCAGGAGGGAATTACAAGTTTAAAAAACCCATTCTACAACTTTTTTGGCGGATTTTTCCCTGATTCCGAAAATCTACGGTTTTCCGGGTTGACCGAGTTTATTAGGTTTATAGTTACATAGCTATTAAAAACGCACAAAAGTTATACTTATATAACAACATTCATGACAGTCAGATTTTAGAGTCCACCGGAAGTGGGAAAATAAAATTATGCCAAAAGAAGAGTTAGAGAGGAAAAGCTGATAATATGCACTTGAGTGAAATCACCCATCCTAACCAGTTGCATGGTTTGTCAATTCGACAGTTAGAACAAATTGCTCGTCAAATTCGTGAAAAGCATTTACAAACCGTAGCCGCCTTTGGCGGGCATTTGGGTCCTGGTTTGGGCGTGGTAGAATTAACACTAGGACTTTACCAAACTTTAGATTTAGACCGGGATAAGGTAATATGGGATGTCGGTCATCAAGCTTATCCTCACAAACTAATCACCGGACGCTACAGCAACTTCGACACTCTCCGCCAAAAAGACGGCGTTGCAGGTTATCTTAAACGCTGCGAGAATAAATTTGATCATTTTGGTGCAGGACACGCTTCTACAAGTATTTCCGCTGCCTTGGGTATGGCTTTAGCCAGGGACTTGAAAGGGGAAAAATTTAAAGCCGTTGCTGTTATTGGTGACGGTGCTTTAACTGGAGGTATGGCTTTAGAAGCTATTAACCACGCTGGCCACCTGCCAAAAACTAATCTCCTGGTGGTTCTCAACGACAATGAAATGTCTATTTCTCCCAACGTGGGTGCAATTCCTCGTTATCTCAATAAAATGCGTCTGAGTCCACCAGTGCAGTTTCTCGCTGATGGTATTGAAGAACAGTTAAAACATCTTCCTTTTGTCGGTGAGTCCCTTTCCCCAGAACTAGAACGCATTAAAGAAGGAATGAAGCGTTTAGCAGTTCCTAAAGTAGGTGCGGTTTTTGAAGAATTGGGTTTTACCTACATGGGTCCTGTTGACGGACATAATTTAGAGGAGTTAATTACTACATTCCAACAAGCACATCAAATTACTGGTCCTGTTTTGGTTCACGTAGTCACAACTAAGGGAAAAGGCTATGAACTCGCGGAAAAAGATCAAGTAGGCTATCATGCCCAAACCCCCTTTAATTTGTCTACTGGTAAAGCAATTCCTTCTAGTAAACCTAAACCCCCTGCTTACGCTAAGGTCTTTTCTCACACCCTAGTTAAATTGGCGGAACAAAATCCCCAAATCGTCGGTATCACAGCCGCAATGGCTACTGGTACGGGTTTAGATAAGCTACAGGCTAAACTACCTCATCAATATATTGATGTGGGAATTGCGGAACAACACGCTGTGACTTTAGCCGCAGGTTTAGCTTGTGAAGGTATGCGTCCCGTCGCTGCTATCTATTCCACTTTCTTACAACGTGCTTATGACCAAATTATTCACGATGTTTGTATTCAAAACCTACCCGTATTCTTCTGTTTAGATCGGGCAGGTATTGTTGGTGCTGATGGTCCAACCCACCAAGGTATGTATGATATTGCTTATCTACGTTGTATTCCCAATATGGTAGTCATGGCTCCCAAGGATGAAGCAGAATTACAACGGATGGTAGTTACTGGTATTAACTACACAGATGGACCTATTTCTATGCGCTTTCCCCGTGGTAATGGTCACGGTGTCCCTTTAATGGAAGAAGGTTGGGAAGCTTTGGAAATCGGTAAGGGGGAAATTATCCGTCAAGGTGACGATGTTTTAATCGTCGGCTATGGTACAATGGTTTATCCAGGAATGCAAGCTGCCCAAATTCTCAGTGAACATGGCATTGAAGCTACTGTAATTAATGCCCGCTTTGTCAAACCTTTAGATACCGATTTGATTTTACCATTGGCTAAACAAATTGGCCGGGTTGTCACTTTGGAAGAAGGCTCTTTAATGGGTGGTTTTGGTTCTGCGGTAGCTGAAGCTTTACTTGATGTTGATATTCTAGTTCCTGTCAAGCGAATTGGTGTACCCGATATTTTGGTAGATCATGCCACACCTGACCAATCTTACACAGAATTAGGCTTGACTGGTGACCAAATTGCAGCAACAGTTTTACAAGCTTTCTTTAACAAGGAATTAGCTGCTGTGAAATAACTCACAATTGTAGAAACATTCTTAGCAATGTAGGGGTGAGAAATTGCCCCTACATTAAAGATATTACAAGTGTATCCATGGACGAACTCAAGTGATCATCAAAGTCAGAATTAGGATAAATAAAGATCAAAGCTTGATTTTAAATATAAAAAGCCCTTCGATTATACACCTCAATAATAGCACAAAAAGTCAAGAGGTCAATACCCTAGTAACTTCGTTCAATTATTGATAACATTCTCAATAATATTGAGAATGACCTAGCTATATTCTCGATAAACATGGTAGTGGGATTTTTTTCAAAACAAATATTTAAAAAACTTATGAGTTTTTCGTAAAACTCCAAGGGTGCTTTAATTAAACTTATATTATCTTTTTTGTCACCGTAAATATGAATATTTTTTCATATTTCTCCCCAAATACACTCATATTGTCTGAAACCAAATCAGGGTTCAGTATTAATATACTTATACCATTTCCTATTCCAGCGCAGTTTCAAACCTATTCCTGTATCCGATATAAGAAGGATTTCGTCCAAGACCGAAATTACCCATACATTCCCGACAAAGCAGACAAACTGAACATTGAATTGTGAAAAATTGACAAACCATAACACTAGTGATAAACTCCTGCTGTGCCTTATTAAAAAAAGCGAGAGAATACATCCCAAAGCTAGTAAAATCGTGAAAATTCAAATTTGCTTACAGCAATTTTAATGTACTTGTACCACACTTTTGTTTTATATTCCTTTCTTCCTTTGCGACTTTGCGCCTTTGCGTGAGACTTTAAAATGTGGTTTATTTACCTGAAAATCGCTGTAACTTGCCAAAATCTATCTCAAGCTAATAAAATACCTCAAGTAGTAGCACATAACATCAAATAAATAATGTACAACTTAACAAATATCAAACGACTACAAAATATTATTTTTTCGGTATTTCTAGCTCTGACGATGATTTTAATAGCTCCTGGGACTAGTTGGGCTTCTAGTTTGGGAGTGGAGTCAGGTTCTTTGAAACCTTGTCCAACTTCTCCTAACTGTGTTGTTAGTCAAAATCCTGATACTAAACACAGTATTCAACCCATTACTTATCATGTAGCGCGAGATAAAGCTAGAGAAACCTTGCTAAAAGTTCTCACTGTTGTTCCCCGCACAGAAGTTATAGAACAAGCAGATAATTATATTCATGCTATTTCTAAAAGCCGCATTTTCAAATTTGTTGATGATCTAGAGTTTTATTTCCCTAGCAATGAGTCGCTAATTCATATCCGTTCCTCATCTCGTGTTGGAGATTCTGATTTTGGTGTCAACCGCACTCGCTTAGAGCAAATTCGTTTAGCTTTAAAGGATTTAAATATTTAATTTTACCTTTTAACCTCTTTTTTCTGTGTCTGGAGTGGTTATATAAAATATATTTAAAATGCTCCATACACAGAGTCAGAATCAAAAATAAAAAAAAATAAAAATATAACGCCCTTGGATTATAACTAAATAATAACAGAAAAAAATACCATGTCAATATCAATGGCTGAAAAAACCTATTTCCGTAAAATTATTGATAATATTCTCAAGAATATTGAGAATAGCAACTGACTATTGCAAAAGTGCAAATTTTATAAAAATCGATATTTGAAAAAGTTATCTTTCTGAATTAACGCAGATTCATAAATCAGGGTGGGAAAACCCCACCCCTACAGATATTAGCGTTTAACCAATTTCTTGGACATTTTGCGGAGACGAATAGATTCTGGTGTAACTTCCACCAATTCATCTTGAGCAATGTATTCTAACGCTCGTTCCAAACTCATGTCTATGGGTGCTTGTAACTGCACAAGTTCATCACCACCAGCCGCGCGATGGTTAGTTAACTGCTTGGTTTTACAAACGTTCAATTCCAGGTCTTGGGGACGATTATGTTCACCAATAATCATACCTCTGTAAACCTTAGTTCCAGGACTGATAAAGAATGCACCTCTATCTTCACAGTTCTTCATGGCGTAGAAGGTAGAAACACCTTCTTCAAAGGAGATTAAAACGCCTTTGTTCCGGGCTTCAATATCGCCAGAAAGTGGACGATAATCAAGGAAGCTATGGTTCATGATACCTTCACCGCGAGTCATTCGCATGAATTCACCTCGGAAACCAATTAAACCACGGGCAGGAACGATAAATTCTAATTGGGTGCGGTCTCCACCACCAGGCTGCATATCTTGCATTTCCGCTTTTCGTTGTCCTAACCGTTCGATACAGCTACCAACAGCATCGGCGGGAACGTCTAAAGCCAGAAGTTCAAAAGGTTCGCAAGGTTGACCGTTAACTGTACGATAAATTACCTGGGGTTGAGATACTTGAAATTCAAAACCCTCACGGCGCATGGTTTCTATTAATATCCCTAAGTGTAATTCACCACGACCGGAAACTAAAAATTTATCAGGGGAGTCCGTTTCTTCAACGCGCAATGCCACATTAGTTTCTAATTCCCGGAATAAGCGATCGCGTATTTGGCGAGATGTTACCAGTTTACCCTCTTGACCTGCAAAAGGGGAATCATTCACCCAGAAGGTCATTTGTAAAGTTGGTTCATCTACCTTAATTAAGGGTAAAGCCAGGGGTTCATTAGGATCTGTAATAGTTTCACCGATGTAAGCATCAGCAAAACCAGCAACTGCTACAATATACCCTGGGGTAGCTTCTTCCATATCTACCCGTCTTAAACCTTCAAATCCCATTAATTTAGTAATTTTACCCTTGACAATATTACCACTTTCTGTTACTAAAGCCGCTTGTTGTCCGGCGCGGATAGTACCATTGTGGATTTTACCAATGACAATTCGTCCTAAATATTCAGAATAATCGAGAGTAGTAACTTGCAGTTGCAGAGGTTTATTAGGGTCTCCCACAGGTGCGGGGACATGGCGGAGAACTGCATCAAATAGAGGCTGCATATCTACTGATTCTGCCTCTAAACTTTCTTTAGCGAAACCTGCCATCCCGGAGGCAAATAGATATTTAAAGTCACATTGGTCTTCATCCGCCCCTAATTCTAAGAACAGATCCAAAACCTTGTCAACAGCAACGTGGGGGTCAGCTTGTCCACGGTCAATTTTGTTAATCACGACAATAGGCCGCAGACCTTTTTCCAAAGCTTTTTTCAGTACAAAGCGAGTTTGGGGCATTGGACCTTCATTGGCATCAACAATGAGCAAACAACCGTCCACCATACCGAGAACCCGCTCTACCTCCCCACCGAAGTCAGCGTGGCCAGGGGTATCAACAATATTGATTAAAGTTTCTTTGTAGCGAACCGCTGTATTCTTAGAAAGAATAGTAATGCCTCGTTCCCGCTCCAAAGCGTTCGAGTCCATGACACAATCCGGAACGTCTTCGCCTTCGCGGAAAATGCCGGACTGTTTGAGGAGAGCATCAACTAGGGTGGTCTTACCATGGTCAACGTGGGCGATAATGGCGACGTTACGAATTGGGAGCGTCATAAATGGTTGTGGTAAACTTTAGGGTTTTTAGAGGAAGAGGTCTGAGGTTGGGATCTTTTAACAGAAGTGGGGACATTTTGCCAATTCTGTAACGAACCTTTAATAATTATAGCGTAATTGCCACAAATATGATGATGATCAAAAATGAAGAACGAAAACTTTCATTCTTCATCAGTTTGCTTCTTGCCCCTATTCCCTGCTATGATTATTAGTTAACGAAATAAACTACTGAGTGAAGTATCTTCGTGAATGCGCCAAATTGCTTCTCCAAGTAGATTAGCGACTGAAAGCGTAACTAATTGGGGGAAACGATTGTTTTCGGGAATGGGAATAGTATTAGTGACTATGACTTCCTCAAATACCCCACTGGATAACCTTTCAATTGCTGGTGGAGAAAATACAGCATGAGTAGCACAGGCATATACCTGACTTGCTCCTTCTTGACGCAGTAACTTAGCTCCTTCAGTAATCGTACCACCAGTATCAATCATGTCGTCAACTAAGATAGCGGTTTTACCCTTGACATCACCAATAATATTTAATACTTCGGCCACATTATGAGCCTGACGGCGTTTGTCAATAATTGCCAGTGGAGCATCATTTAACTTTTTGGCAAATGCTCTGGCTCGTGCTACTCCACCCACGTCCGGAGAAACAACAACAATATCCTGTAGTTCTTTGCTAATGAGATAATCTAGGATCACTGGTGAACCATAGACATGATCAAAGGGGATATCAAAATATCCTTGAATTTGTGCTGCGTGCAAATCCATAGCCAAAACTCGGTTAGTACCAGACCCAGTGATCAAGTTAGCGACTAACTTAGCAGTGATTGATTCTCTTCCTGCCGTTTTTCTGTCAGCGCGAGCATAACCGTAATAGGGAATTACTGCTGTTATCTGTCGTGCAGAAGCCCGACGACAGGCATCTATCATGATTAGCAATTCCATTAAATGGTCATTAACGGGTTGACAACATGGCTGGATTAAATAGACATCACAACCGCGAATTGACTCTTGGATTTGAACATACAGTTCACCGTCCGCAAATCTTTTGCGAATCATTGGACCTAGATCCATTCCCAGATAACGACCTACCTCTTGGGATAATACCATATTAGCAGAACCAGAAAACAATCGCAAGCGATTATTGTCAGGCAGTCCGGTTGTCATTGGTTGGACTGGTAAAGTTGCAGAACTCAGCACAGCAGATTCTCGAAGTACATTCATAGTATCATTAGAGATTGAGCAAATTTAACTGAAATGGAGTCAACAAATAATAGTGATCTTCACGTTAGCTCTAGGTTGGTACAACACCTATTATTGAAAGCAACGATTGTGCAAACAATTATTTTATGATACTTGTTACCAATTAATGAACTAGTAAATTGAAGATTAAATATTTGTGTTATAAATCAGAAAAACCTAGCAAAATTAGCTGGTCGTCGAAAAACCATATTATGTAAGGATTAAACAGCCATTTTAACTGTTGCTGCTGTAATGCTTGATTTCATCACTCCCAATTATAGCAGCTACTATGTTGGACGCATCCTGACTCAAGGCAGAATACAAGAATAGAATAATGCCAGACTTATTTCTAGTATACACTTCCTTTTAGGCAGGTTAGCTGAAGAAATTTACAAAAAGCCACAATTGAGACACTTGAGCTTGTGTTGTGGATAGATGATGTTTTTGCTAAGTTCTAGATCAGTAGCTATTATATTCAATTAA
>LJOT01000358.1 GCA_001672075.1 Anabaena sp. CRKS33 | reverse complement strand
TTAAGCTGCGCTTAATATCCCTTGGAGGGTGTTTAATTTTTACCCGCCTTACATCCCCACCCTGTAGAGGGATGGGGTATTACGGCGTTTTCTGATAAACTAGATTTTGACTAAAATTATCAACTTGAAATTTTCAGTGTGTCAAAAGTATGGTTAATTTATGGATGTCACCATTTAAATCATACGAGTTTGACAATCAATGGTTAATTCTAGTCTTATTGCTACACTCTATGTGAACCCTGCTACAGGAAAGGATAGTAATACAGGTTCTCGTCTCAATCCCTTGAAAAGTATTACCTGCGCCCTAAAACAGGCAAAAACATCAACAATTATTCAGTTAGCCAATGGAACTTATGGAACAGCAAATGGAGAGGTATTTCCCCTAATCATTCCACCTGGGGTATTGGTAGTAGGGAATGAAGCCAATAAAGGTCAGGAAATGATCATTTCTGGTAGTGGGGAATATCAAAGCTCTAGTTTCGGGTTACAGAATATCACTTTACTATTACGAGGTGATGCCAGTCTCTTAGGTGTAACCGTGATTAATACCATAGCCAAAGGTACTGGTGTTTGGATTGAATCATCAGTTCCTACAGTAGCCAATAGTACATTTAAGAACTGTGCTAGAGAAGGAATCTTTACTACTGGCAATGCTAAACCGGGCATTATGGATAATTTATTTATTAATAATCAATTCAGTGGGTTAGTCATGGCTAGGAATAGTAAAGGGGAAGTGCTGCGAAATGTATTTCAAAACAACGGTTTAGGTATAGCCATTAGTGACTTTGCAGCCCCTTTAGTGGCAAATAATCAACTTTCAGCAAATGGGACAGCGATCGCCCTTGCTCGTGATGCTAGACCCGTATTAAGACGAAATCTGATTGCCAGTAATACCCAAATAGGTTTATTAGTCAATGGTAATGCCGTTCCCGATTTAGGAAATGCCCAAGATCCTGCTGACAACATTTTTCGGGAACAGGGGAAATTAGATTTACAAAATTTTACAAATCAAAAAATCATCTCCGTTGGTAATCAATTAAATCCTGCTCGGGTGATGGGATCAATAGACTTCATCACTGCTACTGTTAATACCCCCAGTCAAATAGGAGTTAGCAGCAGATTTGCTGATTTAGAAGGACATTGGTCTGTTGCTTTTGTGGAGGCCTTGGTTAGCAAAGGTTTTATCAGCGGGTTTCCCGACGGGACCTTCCAACCAGCCACACCAATTACCCGCGCTCAATATGCGGCTGTGATCACTAAGACATTCCAACTTCCTGAGAGTAACCAACTAGATAGATTCAAAGATGTCAAATCGAACTTTTGGGCAGCTAAAGCTATAGCCAGCGCTGGTGAGAACGGCTTTTTGACAGGGTTTCCCAATGGCACATTTCGACCAGAAAATAATTTAACAAAAATTCAAGCTTTAGTCTCCATGGTCAATGGTTTAAAATTGAGTGGTGGTAATCCTAACATCTTAATGGTATACCGCGATCGCGCCCAAATTCCCAGTTATGCCACCAAGATCGCTACCGTAGCTACCCAAAATTTATTAGTTGTGAATTATCCCCAACCAGATCAATTAGAACCGCTGCGGGAAATTACCCGCGCTGAAGTAGCTGCCTTAATTTACCAGGCCTTGGTGTCCATAGGACAAGAAAATCCCCTCTCATGTCCCTATATTGTCAAACCAGAGACAGAGATTCCTTCCTTCTGTGATATTGTCGGACATTGGGCAGAACCATTTATTCGCGCATTAGTTAGTATGAACTTAACTCAAGGTTTTCCTGATGGGACTTTTCAGCCAGATGAAGGGATGACCCGCGCCCAATACACGGCTTTAATTGCCACTGCCTTTAACCCCCCTGCTAAACGCCCTAGTCCCCAATTTACGGATATACCCAAGGATTTTTGGGCAGCTAAGGCTATTGAAGTGGCTGCTAGAGGCGGTTTTGTGGGGGGATTTAGCGATCGCACCTTCCGTCCCCAGCAAAAGGTTCAACGGCTACAAATCATTGTCTCCTTGGTCAACGGACTGGGACTCTCAGCCACTAATCAAAAGACCTTAATCTACAAAGACCAGAATAAAATTCCCGAATATGCCCAAACAGCAGTTACTATTGCTACCCAGCAAAAAATTATTGTTAATTATCCAGATCCTAATTTGCTTGCACCCACTAGGGAGGCTACCCGTGCTGAAGTGGCAGCCATGGTCTATCAGGCATTAGTAGCTAGTCAACGAACAAAAATTATTAATTCACCTTATATTGTTTTACAGATCAGCAATTGACAAGTAGAATAGAAAACACTGCCTATCAATTTTGCCGCTGGTGAAAAACCACTCATGTAGCTAAAAGTACATCAGGCTAGATGCGATGGGTGAAATGTTTATACCTATTGCCTGCAATGCAATTTATAGCCCATGTTAACAACATCCCCTGTAACTCAAACTTTTGCGGCTCCTGCCGAACTAGCAGCTAAATTATTAACTCACTACAGCTTTGATCTGAATGGATATAATGCTGGTGAGTTAATTAACCTCTGGCAAGTAGAATATCCTGTGAATTGGTTACACCTGGCGGTAATCGAGGCTTTGTATCAAGGTCGTTATAAAGCTATATCTGTACAGCAAATCTTGACCTTTTGGCGGCGAAAGGGAGAGGCAACATACCATTTTAATATGGAATTTGAGCGCATGATTTGTAGCAAATTCCCTGAACGCCTCACCTGCCCCTCTTTATCAGTTTTACCACCTGCTAAACAGGAGATCAGGACTGAACAATATCAACATCCTCAAGTTCCTCAATTATTACCAGCTAAGGTCAGTTATAATCACCAAATAAGTCATAATTCACCCGCAGTAGCAGAAAACTGGAATGCTGAGGCAGAAAATACACAAGTCAGTCAACTAGAAATTATTGAGGACATTTCACCTCAACCAACACAACAGTTGACCTCACCAACGGCCAATAATCCCCCTATTGGACAGTTTACCCCCCAAAAGAGCGATCGCACCGAATCTTTGACTTCCAAACTCAAAGCCCTGACAGGTGACAACTTGGGATTGGCATTTTAGTTTTGTTGTCTATTTTTACCCATTAGCGATTAATTTACTTCCCATATTCAATAACTGCTTTTAAACTTTTGCTACAATTGCTATACAATCAATTTTTATACTATTAATTTATAGTAGTATTGAGTTTAAATCACAAAAATATAGTCAAACATAGTCAAATATAATCATCTGTGTTATGATTGGAGAATGAATCTGACGCAAGCCAAATCAAAAGGAATAAGCTATCAGACTGCTTGGAGAATGTGGAAACGCGGTGAACTTAAAGCTACGCAACTACCTACAGGTACAGTCATTGTTAATGTACAAAAAACAAAGGTCGGGACATTGAAGTAGTAAATCTGTCCGCAGAAGAAACAGAAGATATGGATATGATGTAAGATTTTATTTCAAAAATAACTAGCTTTTGTGCTAAAATCTATGGA
>LJOT01000357.1 GCA_001672075.1 Anabaena sp. CRKS33 | reverse complement strand
AGAACCTGAAGGTAATTTTACGAGTAAGGTCAATCAGAGAGCGAACTATCAGCAATTGACACTGTTTGACCTTGGTTAACTACGTTAGTTGTGTATCCCAATAGTTGATCTATCTGCGGCTACAAGAGGTTTTTCAGTCTTGTATTTATGGTAAAGAATCCGCTCATACTAGGCAACGGATGGACGGTAATTTACCTCTTACTCTCAGTATAGTAATATGAACTATATCTGTAATTATAGTTATATCCGAATCTTTGGAATTTCTCGCCGTTGACTACTAATCCTAGTAAATTGATGGGAGATGCTTTTAGGGTATCAATAAGTTGCTTTAAGGCAGATTTATCTGTTTTATCAATTCTGACAACTAGCATGACACCATCAGTATGAACTGCTACCAGTCTAGCATCTACTAATCCTGACACGGGAGGAGTATCATAAATTACTAAATCAAAATTCTCAGAGAAATAGTCCATCATTTGACTCATTTTATCTGATGAAAGCAGCCGGGCGGGATCAGGTGGCGTAGGACCTGCAGTAATCACCGATAAACCATTAAGTCCCGGCATTTGTTGAATTACTTGGTTGACATCTATATCTGAAGAAATTAAACTACTGATTCCCCAGAGATTATTTAATTGTGTTAGTTTATGAACCTTGGATTTGCGGAGGTCACAATCTACAAGTAATACTTTTTTACCCATAATAGCGGCTGTTTTTGCCACACTAAATCCCACCGTACTTTTACCATCTCCGGGGACAGCAGAGGAAACAACTAAAGACTTAATTGGTCGATCAGAATTAAGCAGTTGAATATTACTATATAAAACTTGTAAAGATTCCCAAAATGATCCTTGACCATAATAATAGCTGGATCGGGAACTGCGAGGAACAGAAGTGTTAGATGGTTCATCACTGGCGACAAGAGGGTCTACAACTACTTCTGGTTCTTGGTTTTTACCTATTTTTGTCAGGTTTAAAGATGGATTCTGAATTAAGTTTTTATTAAAGGGAAGAGATCCTAATAAAGGCAGTCCTAGCTTATCCTGGACATTTTCAACACTGTGATAGGTATTATCAGTCTGTTCCCTGAGAAAAGCAGCGCCTATGCCTAATAAAGAACTAGCCACAAATCCCAACATTAAATTGCGGGGAATATCTGGGGAAATTGGATATTGAGGCACAAAAGCTGCTTGGATTAATTCCCAAGGTAGTTCTGTTTGGGCTATTTCTATTTGCAATTGTTCACGAGCAGCTAAAAAGCGATTTAAACTTTCATTGGCTATTTGTAAATTCCGCAGGATCTCAGTATATTGCCGAGACAAAACTGGCAACTGGTCTAATTTCAATTGCAATTGTTTTTCTACTTGTGTTAGATATTGGTTGTCTACTTCTATTTTCTTAATTAGATCCGTAGCTTCAGATATTCTGATATTAATAGTGCGTGCGGCTTCTGCTTCAATAATAGGTGAAAGGTTAGCTCTTTTTTCTTGTAAAGTGCGGATAACTGGGTTATCTGGTTGAAATCGAGTTAATTCTCCAGATATCTGGGTGTCTAATTGACGCTGTTGAGCAATTAGGGTTTGATAAAGGGGGGCAGTATTGAGAATTGCTAACTGTTCTTCACGTCTCTGTAGTCTGTCATAATTAGCTCTGGCAGCGGTTAACTGTTGATTTATGGTTAGTCTTTGTTGTGCCAAAGATTGAATTTGCGAAGAAACTACCCCAGATTGGTTTTCTGGATCAATAAAATCATACCTTTGGCGGAACATTTGCATTTGTTTTTGCAATTCTCCTAGTCTAGTTCGGATTTCAGGTAGTTTTGCATCCACAAATTGAACTCCCTGACGGAGCTTTGTTTGCCGCTTGTTGAGGCTGTATTTTAAATAAAAATCAGCCAGAGGATCTAGTATAGATTTAATTTTTCTATTATTATCACTTCTATAGCTAACCTGGATTATTTTTGATTCTCCCAAGCGACGAATAGTTAAACTTTGCAAAAGGGCATTATAATTAACATCAGGATAAGATTTTTGGATTTCTTTAATAAAATCTCTCAGCAGTTCTGGACTTTTGAGAACTTGAATTTGGCTCTCATAATCTAGTCCAGATGATTTAAGGACACTAGCGAGTCCTACGTCTATTTTCCCTAGTTCAGCGTCACTGTTAACAGGTTCAACTAATATTTGAAAGCCGCTTTCATAAATTGGTACTTGTTTAAAAGTTGTATAAATAACACTACCCATAGCAACGGAAGCAACTCCTATGATGATAATTGCTCGGCGCTGTAAAAGACCAATAAAGGACTTGAGGTTAAAATCACTAGCCTCTTCTGAAAATTGGGAAAATGTGGGATTTGAAAATAATATCCCAGGGGGCGTGGTATTACCCTGGGAATTTTTGTCATTTGTCACTTGGTCAAGCATAGGTTTTTTCGCGGTAAATAACCGGGAAGTGGTGTAATTGTTTTTTGCCTTCATGACTCATAGTTTAGCAACTTTAAACCCTGATCACCAATAACCACTAAAATCTACTGGTTAAATGATATCAGATGTCTCAAGCCCTGATAGTATCAGGTTCAGAAAATTCAGAACCCCAATAAGCATGAATTAAAACCCGGATTCCGCTAATTTTTGCTGGTATCTGATGCCAAATTTTCCCATTCTGTCCTTTTTTTGATTGGTTTGGCGGGATTTCCTGAGTAGACGATATTCGCTTCTAAGGATCTTCCTGTGACACTACCCAATGCTAAAACTGCTCCTCGTCCAATAGTAACACCAGGTCCAATGACTGATTTTGCCGCTATCCAACTACCCTCTTGAATATGAATAGGAGCAGGAATCAGTTCAAAGTTGGGATGATTCCAGTTATGATTACCAGTACAGAGATAAACTCCTTGGGACAAACAAACATGATTTTCAATGGTAACGTTGGCTAGATTATCAATCCAGGTATTTTCTCCAATCCAAACGTGATTACCAACGCTCAAGCGCCAGGGAAATTTAATTTTTACTCCTGTTTTAATACGTACACAATTACCTATAGTAGCACCAAACAGCCTCAGTATGGAAACTTTTATAGATGATATAGGCAGCCAATAACTCTGTACTAAGGGTGAGCCAATGAAGTACCATAAAATTTGTTGACTGTATGGCGCTCCGGGTGTATAATTGCCAAGTGTGTAATTGTCTAAACGCATAAATAATTGCTTCTGTATGTTTTATTTGCTTATATTATATGTATACCCAGCCATAGTTCTGCTAAATCTCTCTGAAATGTATAATACCATCCTTGCCAACCGTCGAAAATAGCACCTTTGAGGATGAGACAATAGATGAAGATTATTAAACGTAGTTAACCAAGGTCAAGATCTAAATGTATAACTGGAAAGCTCAATTCTTCAAAGTAAAAAGCTTTAACAGCTTCTCGAATATTGGCTTTGAGTTCTTCCCAAGAATCTCCTTGGGTAAAAATGTCTTCTGTGAGACATTCAGTAACAAATCCCCC
>LJOT01000079.1 GCA_001672075.1 Anabaena sp. CRKS33 | reverse complement strand
ATTTTGGATTTTGGATTTTGGATTTTGGATTTTGGATTTTGGATTTTGGATTTTGGATTTTGGATTTTGGATTTTGGATTTTGGATTTTGGATTGTATGGTAGTCCTCCCGACCCCTAACTCCAGAACCCTATTCCTGTATGGGGAAAAAATCCTTAGATTTACGAGAATAAGACCAAGCGATACCATCAGGATCACGGCTACGACTCCACTCAGGGAAATCTGGGTCGTTGCGTCGCTTGTAAACTGTACTAGAATAGACATTGAGCCTTTTAGCTAATTCAGATTGAATCAGCGAACCGAAAACTAACTGTTTTTCTAGGGTTTTTTTGACTTCCTCCGGGGTTGGTTCAGGTAAAGATTCAGATTTCTCTTCCTGGGGTACTGAAGCAGGTGGAGATAAAAACGAACGGGCAACTTTAGTAACTGGTTGTCTGGGAATATCTTCCGAAGATTCACTACTATCAAGAATATCGCCGAGAATACTGGCAGTGATAAAATAGTAGGATTGTCCCTCATTTTCCGATTCGAGTACACTAGCACCAAATTCCTTGGCCTTAGCATCTAAATAACGTTTTCCGGTCTCTCCAGAAAAATTAGCCTTAATTGCCAAATCCATGGGTGTAATTTTTCCCTGGTTTTCCTGAATCAACTCGTAGAAAATTGGGTTAACTTTGTTACACCACTTTTCCCATGTATATTGCTGCCAAATAGTCAAAACCATTAACAGCAATAAGATTACGAGTAAAACTTTCCAGGTATTGACCAGTAAAACAATCACAAATGATATCGGCAAAATTAGAACGAGAAAACTTTTCCCGTAATTTTCTATGGTTTTTTCACTCATGCTGATTTTTGCCAAGTTATTTTCTATAAAATAATATTTCTATCTTGGCAAAAATTTGGACATTTGTTTGTATCTTTCGGCAAAAATGTCGCCAATTACTTGGCAAAAGCTACTTACTGGTGTAAAAATTACAATTTACACTGATAAAGGGTCTACCCCCAATGGAAAATTTACAGCACCAATGGATACTGAAGAGGAAGGGAAAATATCCTGGTACTGGGTTAATTATGTAAATATTCCTTGATGTGGATCGAAATTTTTTTCAAGTAGTGCTAAAGTAACTTTACACACATATAATTTGCAAATTGATATTTGATCAAACTCCTAAAGTAAAGTGAAGTATTGATAATACTCTCAAGTCATGCCTACAGTTGATGAAAAAATATATTGATGAATATCGGTCTATTCTCTACCCCAAATTAGTTATCATACCCTTTAGTAGTAAAATTGAATATTATCTAGTTCGGAATGCTGTTACTAGGTCAATTTTATTGGTAAATTTTGATCAGAGGATGTTTTAAAAGTATTTTTGGTAATATTAAAGCCTCAGTAAACCAACCCCAATCCCTTCCCTACCTGCTACGAGAAGAGACAAAAGGAAAAACTTTTGTTACTGGGGGAGTAAGAGTCACAGTCTCTCCTCCTGCGGGAAAGAGATTTACAAGAGGGGTAGTATACTTTCTGACTTATCAAGCATCTTCTTCTTTTGACAACATCTTAATCAGTACCGGAGGTGGAACAAGTTAAATAATTGGGATCTGATTTGGGATATTTTAGCCAAGTTTTGGCTGTAAAAGAGGTAAGATCATAGCTATATATAATTATGTGCATTAGATATCTTAGCAAAATTACGACTTGATAATTGCTATAATCTATTCTTACCTCTAACATTCTTATCTATTATTAGGTGTAAATTTTTATGGGTTCTCCAATGAATCGTCTGTCTATTTTTGTAGACGGAAACAATATGTTCTATGCTCAACAGAAAAATGGTTGGTTTTTTGACCCCCGCCGTGTTTTAGAATATTTCAAGTATGAACAGTCTGACACAACATTGATCAATGCTTTCTGGTATACTGGATTAAAAGACCCCCAAGATCAACGCGGTTTTCGAGATGCACTTATCAGTTTAGGTTATACAGTCCGCACGAAAATCCTCAAGGAGTATTATGATGATGCTTCTGGTCGTTACTCCCAAAAAGCCAATTTAGATATTGAAATTGTCGTTGATATGTTTAATACGGTAGATCAATATGACAGAGTTGTATTATTCAGCGGAGATGGTGATTTTGAAAGGGCTATAGAACTTTTACGTTCCAAGAATACGCACATTACGGTAGTGTCAACGGAAGGGATGATTGCTAGAGAGCTACGTAATGCTACTGATAGGTATATAGACTTGAATGATATTAGAGACAGAATAGAAAAAACTGACGGTTAATTACCTTAGTATTTATTTACAAATCTCAAAATTAAAAACTAAAGTTCATAGTTCAAGCTATTTTATCAAGAAAGAATATAGGAATTAGAATTTAATAAATGATCATAAATTCTGTAGATTTGAAAAATCAAAATATTGATTCTAATTCCATTATTTTTTTGATTCAATCCATTCTCAAAATTAAAAGAGGTTAAGCTAATGAGCAAACAAGCCGATAGAATTATCATCTTTGACACCACATTGCGCGACGGGGAACAGTGTCCAGGAGCAACTCTCAATATAGACGAAAAGCTAGTTATTGCTAAACAATTAGCACGTCTAGGAGTAGATGTTATTGAGGCTGGATTTGCTTTTGCTAGTCCTGGAGATTTTGAAGCGGTTAGCAAAATTGCTCAAACAGTAGGAACGGAAGATGGTCCGGTAATTTGTAGTTTAGCCAGAGCTAGACATGATGATATTAAAGCCGCAGCAGCAGCTATAAAACCGGCTGCTAAAGGGAGAATTCATACTTTTATCGCTACTTCTGATATTCACTTGCAATATAAGTTAAAAAAGACTAGACCGGAAGTAATTGCGATCGCGGAAGAAATGGTAGCCTATGCCAAAAGCTTCACCGATGATGTAGAATTTTCTCCAGAAGATGCGGGACGATCTGATCCAGAATTTTTGTATGAAGTATTGGAAAGAGCGATCGCTGCCGGGGCAACAACTGTTAATATTCCTGATACGGTAGGTTATACCACTCCTTGCGAATTTGGGGCAATCATTAAAGGCATTACCGAAAATGTCCCCAACATTGACAAGGCCATTATTTCTGTTCACGGCCATAATGATTTAGGTTTAGCAGTTGCTAACTTTTTAGAAGCGGTGAAAAACGGCGCTCGACAATTAGAATGTACCATTAATGGCATTGGGGAAAGAGCCGGCAATGCGGCTTTAGAAGAGTTGGTAATGGCTTTGCACGTCCGTAGACAATATTTTAATCCCTTTTTGGGACGGGCTGAAAATTCGGAAGCACCGCTCACCAATATTGACACCAAACAAATCTATAAAACCTCACGTTTGGTTTCCAATTTAACGGGAATGTTGGTACAACCAAATAAAGCCATTGTTGGTGCAAATGCTTTTGCCCATGAATCTGGAATTCATCAAGATGGGGTATTGAAAAATAAACTCACTTATGAGATTATGGATGCCCAATTGATTGGTTTATCTGATAATCAAATAGTATTGGGTAAACATTCTGGCAGAAATGCTTTTCGGACTCGCTTGAAAGAATTGGGCTTTGAATTATCAGAAAATGACCTGAATAAAGCCTTTGTGAGATTTAAAGAAGTAGCGGACAAAAAGAAAGAAATCTCTGATTGGGATTTGGAAGCTATTGTTAATGACGAAATCCAACAAGCCCCGGATTTATTTAAAGTAGAATTGGTACAGGTTTCCTGTGGTAGTAAGGCTCAACCTACCGCTACCGTGACACTCCGCACTCCCGACGGAGAAGAATTAACCGACGCGGCCATTGGTACAGGTCCGGTAGATGCGGTATATAAAGCTATCAATCGGGTGGTGAATGTCCCAAATGAATTGATTGAGTTTTCTGTACAATCCGTTACCGGAGGAATTGATGCTTTAGGGGAGGTAACAATTCGTTTACGCCATGAATCCCGTGTATTTTCAGGTCATGCGGCTAATACAGATATTATTGTGGCTTCGGCTCAGGCTTACGTAAATGCACTGAATAGATTGTATGCTGCATTACAGCATGGTTCTAAAGCGGAAGTAACAGCCTAATATTAGGGTGGGTTTGTAGAGACGTTCCATGGAACGTCTCTACTGTGGAATTAATTCCAGCGACAGAGATAAAATTTCTTGTTCATTAACCATAGTTGCTAATTCTTCCGTTTCATAACGTCCTTCAAAAGCTTCTAACGCCGCTCTTTTTAGTGCTACTTGATACCCTTGTTGGAGAATTTCCATTAATTCTGTTTGATTTAAGTAAACACCACCAGATTTGCGGCGTTTATTAATTTTATTGATTTCTCGCACTGCATTTTCTATAGAAAGTTCCCAAGAACGGGTAGAACGTTTTTCAGCTTTTTGTTTGATTAAATGAATCAGTAGAATTACGGCATAACTATCAATTTTATTGATTTTATCACTTAGGCTCATTTCTTCTAATTCATCTACTAACAGTAAAGCTTCATTGATTTTGCCTTGTTCTAGGAGTTGTCTAATTTCTAGTAGTTCTTCCATATTATTTGTTGAACTTGTCATTCACAATTAATATATATTATATATGTTAGATTATTCATTAGTTGATAAAATAATTTGTTAAGTAACTCACCTTATAAAACTACATTTACGAGGAATAATATGAAAATAAGACAACTTGAACTTCAGAATTTTCGATGCTTTGACCAGAAAATATTTGAGTTTTCCGATCAATTTAATGTTCTTATTGGTGATAATGCTACTGGAAAAACTGCTATTCTTGATGCACTAGCAATAGCAGCAGGAAGTTTTTTTTTGGGAATAGATAAAATAGACGCTGTTCATATTCAAAAAGATGAAATTCGTCGTATTTTGAGAAAAGAAGGAGAAACACTCACATTAGAACCTGTTTTACCAGTTGTAGTATCTTGTCATGGCAGTTTTGAAGATGTACAAGAAATATCATGGAAAAGAGAAACAAAAACCTATGGTGGTATTACAACTCGTGAAGGTGCAAAAGAAATATTACAATACGCTAGAGAATTACAGAATAAAATTCGTATTCAAGAACAAGATAGAGAAAAGATTATTTTACCAGTTATTTCATATTACAGTACAGGTCGTCTTTGGGTGCAACATAGAGAAGTTAAAAACCTCAAAACACTTCCTCCTGATTCTCGATTTCTAGGATATAAGAATTGTTTAACAAAATCTTATGAACTAAAAAGAATAATGCAGTGGTTTAAAACATGGGAATTAGCATCTTTACAACAAGGAAAAAGTTTAGGTACTTTGTCAGGAGTTAAAGAAGCTATTAAAAATAGTATGGAAGACTGGCAAGATGTCAAGTATGATGTACTTGAAAATAAACTGGTTGCTACTGCACAAGATGGAAGAACTTTACCCTTTAATATGTTAAGTGATGGGGTAAAAAATATGATAGGAATGGTTGCTGATATTGCCTATCGTTGTGTCACCTTAAATCCACAATTTGACGGTGAAGCTGCGCGACTTACACCGGGTATTGTTTTAATTGATGAAATTGATTTACACCTACATCCTAAATGGCAACGTCGAGTAGTGGAAGATTTAAAAAGAACATTTCCAAAAATTCAATTTTTTGCCACTACCCATTCACCATTAATTATTCAATCTTTACGAGAGGGAGAACTAATTGATCTCAATAACCCCGATTTACTACCAGCAGCAGAATATGAAAACAAGTATCAGGAATATATTACGGAATATATTATGCACACGCCTAATACAAATAGAAATGACCGACATCAACAGATGATGGAAACCGCAGAAAGATACTATCAAATGTTAGAAAATGCTAACAATACATCACCAGAAGAATTGGAAAAATTAAAAACAGAACTGGATGAATTAATAGAACCATATAGTGATGATGTTGCCTATCATGCTTTTTTAAAAATGAAGCGTTTAGCAAAATTAGGAGATTAATAATGCGTCCAGTTCAAAGAGGTAGTATACCAATTGATCCAAAAACAAATAAAAAAGTTTCTTTCAGTAAATATCAAGCTGCTAAAAAACAGGTCGTCGAAAGAATAGGTCATTATTGCTGCTATTGCGAAAAACCAGTAACAAATGTTCGTGATGTTGAGCATATTTTACCAAAAGAGCATTATCCTCAACTAAAAACTATCTGGCATAATTTTTTGATTTCATGTAGAGTTTGTAATGATATTAAAGGACGTTCTCTCATCAGGAGAAAAAACTTTTATTGGGCTGATGTAGATAATACATTCCGCATCTTTGAATATCATCCTTTGACCGCAGATGTAAAAGTTAATTCGATGCTTTCTGATCCAGAAAAAGCAATAGCAAAAAACACATTAGATTTAATTGGCTTAGATAGAAAACCTGGACATCCTCAATATAAAACAACTTCAGCCGATGAGCGTTGGCAAGAAAGGCTTGACGCTGTAGGAACAGCTACAGAAGCATTTGCTGACTTACAAAAGAATGATACTCCTGAAATGAGAAAGCAAATTGTTAGTAATGCTCAGGGTCGTGGTTTTTTCTCAGTCTGGATGACAGTTTTTAAAGATGATCCTGATATGTTAAATCGCTTTATTAATGCTTTTCCTGGAACTTGTAAAGATTGCTTTGATGTGGAAGGAAAGGCTATTCCGCGTCCAGGAGGAAGAATATAAACAATATAAACCACAGAATCTTTGCTGTTGAATATCTGTATATCCTTGTTATAGATATACAAAATTAAATTTCTTTAATTATACATTATTTACTGTTTACTAAAAAAGTTCAAGTTGCTGAGTTTTAGTGTTATATTGTTGCCGTTTTAAATTATATTTATCTACTATATGTTCAGGAATGGGAACTTTATCAAGATTACGAGGCTCAACTTTGATAGCTCCAGAACCATAACTTTTACCTACCAGTCTAAGATTTTGAATTGTCTCAGGATCATTTAATGCTTGCCAAAGATTAACGATATATATTTCATCATCATAAATAGGATAAATGCACAAAAAACTTGTTAATGGTACAACACCTGCCTCATTTTTAATAAACCTCGAATTGCGTCTACCAAGATAAGCAAATAATATCGGTGGCACTTCTCTATATTCTGTTTTATACCACAATTTACGTTGTTTAATCAGCGGACGGTTAGGAAGACCTAATTTTTCACCTTCTTGGAGATAGTTAGCAACTGATTCGGGGATATTCTCATTACTGTTTATTGAAAGTAAAATTGTTGGCCGATTATTTTCTTGTAATTTTTTGATATCTTCAATAGTTAATTTATCCCCGGTTACATCTTTTGTTCTGCCAATTGCGAGTTTAAGAAATTCTTTAGGAATTGCCAGTTCTTCTACTTGCTGTGTTGTTAAAAAAAAGAAATCATTCGCTCCTGTGGCAATACCACGGATCACTTTTGCAAAGTCATTAAGGTGATATTTACAATTAGAATTATTATGTTCAGGTCTTGATAAACCGGTTGTTAATGCTTCTTTTAAATCTCGATTATTAATTTCCAGAGTTATATAATTTGTATCTTTAAAATCTGATTTAACAAAATGAAAAAGTTCCTCATGGGCTTGATTTGCCCTGATCCATTTAATCATCTGCACAGGTTCAGATTTCTTGATAAAAAAAATAATCGCATTGGTATCAACTTTTGGGAAAGGTGTGGCATTTTCATGAAATGTCACAACACATTCAAGACAATAATTTTTAGTAATCCATTGCCAAAGTTTTTGAGCAAAAATTCCTTCACAAGTATCAGCGGGCATGATCAAAGCTAATCTACCATTTTTATCAAGTAAATTTAATGCCTGGACAAAAAAGTAAATATGATAACCTGCTCTACCATCAATGACAAAACCTGTAATATTTATAAAAAGCTCTTTGAGAAATTGTTTCATCTTTTCATCAATTCGGTGATGTCTGATGTAAGGTGGATTAGCTATAATTGCGTTAAAATTTTGCTGTGGAGGATTTTTGATAAAATCACGTATTTCTACAAAACAATTATTTTTTTGATAAATTTCATCGGCTAAAACATATTCATCTATATCAATACCATAATAATTAATAGAGGGATTTATTTGTAATAAAGCATTGAAAAAAGCTCCTTTCCCAGCAGCAGGATCAAACACTAAATTTGTGTCTTTTGCTATATAAGAAACCATTGCTTTTGTTACCCATTCTGGTGTCCAGAATTGACCTTTATCACGTAATTTTTCCCGTTTTTGCCAATTAGTAGGTAGTTTTTGATGAATCATAATTTATTAAAGGTTATTGAGTATTTTTAAAGCATCCTGGGTAATCTGAAGTGATCCTCCTGCAAATTTTACATAAGGCAAAATATGTCCATTTTTATCTTCGATATAATCAGGTACTAAAGTAGGTTTCTCTGTGGAAATTAACTGATAAAACTTTTTCAAATGGGTGCATTAATTATACCTTTAAGTCAAAAATTATATTTACTGGATTTTACACTAAATCTTTGTTCATAAAAAATTTAATTCAAGTGAAGTATATTGTACTTAAATAAGGTGCGTTAATAAAAGCACCCTAAAAAAGATTAACTATCACTTTTCATCTTCCAACCTGGTTTCACAACTTGACAACTGCGTGCAATTACCAAAGAATCATCAGGGACATTGCAGCTATGTAGACATCATTACCCACAGTAATAGGTGCAACTAAAACACTATTAAAACCGATTTTGGTGCGATCGCCTCGTTCAGCGATAAACTTAACTTGTAGAAAAATTCAGACAAGGTGTATTAGTGCAGGTACAAATTCAATTAAATCGAGGTACGGACAACTCACCAGTTAACGCCAATATTGTTGAATTATCTCAAAATCACATCCATGATTATGAAAACTTATGGCGCGAGGAGTTACGAGTTTTTCAAGCAGAAGATAAGTTTTGGGATTGGTTATTTAAACTGGGATATATTAGCAAACAAGACAACCAAGAAGGGTATGCGCTGGAATGTGAAAGTTGTACTCAAGGGTTAATGATGGTGGAAACTCAATTACACGGTTCACGCTCTGCAATTGGGCAAAGATTAGTATATATCCAGTACATTACCTCTGCTCCTTGGAATCGTAAAGAAATACAACGTCCACCACGATACAAAGGTGTAGGTACTGCATTATTGAGATATGCACGACTCAGAAGTGTAGAGTTAGGTTATGGTGGAAGAATTGGACTGCATTCACTTCCGACTGCGGAACGATTTTATGAAAACCAAAATATGCTCAATCTTGGTATTGATGAAGAATACGAGAATCTGACCTACTTTGAATATGGTATGTTACGACTACAAAAATGATCCACGGAGTAATTATGAATAATAATCAAAATGTAGCAGCAGCTATTGATTTGCTTTTTAACCCAGCATCTCTCCAAGCAGCAATTCAAATTGAAGATGAAAGCGACTGCGACGTGACAGCAGGATTAGATTGGGGTTTAGTAATTCCCGCTTTATTGCAAAATCCGGGAATGTTTGGAAGAATGACACAGTTGCGCGTATCACTCAACCGGGAACTGCGGTTACTCCTAAAAGAATGGAATTTGGGTATAGGAGAAAAAACGGCTTTAGAAGTAGCACAAAAATGCTTGATTCAAAGACTACAATTACCCCAACCTGTAGCTTTATCAGCACTGGAAGAAATTTTAAAACAAGATAAATTATATAATGTTGAAGAATTTATATCTAATCGGGATTTATTAAAGTCACTTTTGAGCATTTTATTATTAGATAGTGATTGGGAAGAAATAGCTATAGCTGCTGCAAATTCAGTACGAGAACAGGTAATTTATCAAGTAGGAATTAATCAAATTTCTGCATAAAAAGGTGCGTTTCTTAACGCACCCAAAAAAACATAGAAGTGCAGTTACTCATAAAAGAATAGAATTTGGGTATAAGGGAAAAAATAAAGCTTTGATCTGAGGCTTGAGTAGACACAAATCCCTGGCTTTAGCTTCAATATCTACCCATAAATGACATCAAGCATCTCAATCAAGCTTAGGTAATATTTAAGCAAGTTGTTAAGCGATCGCAGCAATTACAATTATATTTTCCAGAGTTTAAGCCTTTCTATTTTCGGGTGGGTCAAATTTATAACCATAACCCCGCACCGTTTTAATAAACTCCGGCATACTAGAATCAGCTTCCATTTTCTTGCGTAGTTGACCAATATGCACATCTACAACGCGGCCATCTCCCACATAATCACAACCCCAAATCTTTTGGATCAGTTGGGTACGACTCCATGCTTGTCCCGGATGGGTAGCCAGAAAATGTAAGATATTAAACTCTAAAGCAGTTAAAGCCAAAGGTTTGTCATTGAGTGTCACCTCTCGCGCTTCTGAGTTAATAGCTAACTGGTTAAAAGTCAGACGTTGTGACGGACTGGGCTGGATATAGCGGACTCGTCTTAATAGGGCTTCTACCCTGACTTCTACCTCTGCTAGACTAAATGGTTTGGTCAAAAAATCATCTGCACCAGCGGCCAGAACTTTAATTTTATCAGCTTCATCATTGCGACTGGTAAGCATCATGACTAAAACATTAGTACGGCTTTGCATTTCTTGACAAAGTTTATAGCCATTTGCATCTGGCAAATTCCAGTCTAAAATCACTAAAGCAGGATTTAATTGCTCAAATAAGACAAGGGCAGCTTTACCATCCGCTGCTGATTCTATTTGATAGTTGCGACTCAAAAAACGCTGAATGAGGTTGCGGACACTGGAATCGTCATCTACAATCAAAATCTTGGAATTGGTCGTGGAAAGCGTATCCATAATGCAGTATATTATTGTTTTGGCAATTGGCTGTGGCGATAGATGCTAGTTAACTGGTGTTTTTGCGAGGGAGTCTACTCTCAATTTCCTGTCACTTGTAGCAACAAGGTTGAAAGTATATGTGGTGTCTGAATTTGATGATGCTACGACTCGGATCATGGATACAGTCTATGTTCTCACCTGGAAACTGCTTTAACTAAATTTTTCATCAAGTTTATGCAAAGACATTTTACTCTTTTTTAAAGATGATAAGTAATGTACAATTTTGGTATTTTTTAAAGTTTTTTTTGTATCAATTAAATAGGGTTTGCTGAAAAAGTTGTCTGTGAGGGTAGGGAACAGGGAACAGGGAACAGGGAACAGGGAACAGTTTTAACGGTCTGGATACCCTCAATTTTCCAAATCCGAGAAAGAAAAATGTAATTCATTTTGAGACACCATTAGCCAAAACTTTGCACTTTTTTGTGGTAAAAATCCGCGAAACCTTTATTAATAAATAGTTTTAGCTTGATTCAGCAAGCCCTAAATATAGGGACTCCCTGCATTAAAGTATGAATTTGTCTCCCACTCAAGACACAAAGATGAATATTCTGAGACATATAATTTTTGAAAGGTAATCTGGAGACAAAAAAAAGTAAGATACCCGACCTCTCAAAATCGGGTATCTGATTATTCACATCGAATTTAGGATGGTTATGGTAATTTTTCTAAATATCAACAATCCCCCACGGAAGTATCAATACTGAGGCACAGAAGTATCTACTTCTTGACTCCAAGCATTAATTCCACCCTTGACATTTGTACCCGTAATTCCTGCTTCCTTGAGAATAGCCAAGGCTTTCGCGGAACGACCACCCATTTTACAATGAGCAATTAAGCGGTGTCCGTTGAGTAACTCCCGTACCTTAGCCACACCATCACCATTTTCAATTTCTGGTAAAGGAACTAACACAGAACCGGGAATTTTAGCAATTTCATACTCATTAGGATTACGCACATCTAGTAGTACAAAGTCCTTAGCACCACTATCTAATAACGCCTTTAATTCCTTAACCGTCATTTCTTGAATTTCCATTTGCTGCTTCGCTTCTTCAGCTTTGGCTTGGGGAATACCACAAAATTGTTCGTAATCTATCAGCTTGTTAATAACCGGACGAATAGGATTAGGACGCAATTTCAACTCCCGGAATTTCATATCCAAAGCGTTGTAAAGCACCAGTCTACCACTCAGAGTAGTACCATTACCCAAAATAATTTTCACTGTTTCCGTGGCTTGGATAATGCCAATCATTCCTGGTAAAATTCCCAGAACACCACCCTCAGCACAAGAAGGAACCATTCCTGGTGGTGGTGGTTCGGGGTATAAGTCACGATAGTTGGGACCACCTTCATAGTTAAAGACAGTTGCTTGTCCTTCAAAACGGAAAATAGAACCGTAAACGTTAGGTTTATCTAATAAAACACAAGCGTCGTTGACCAGATAGCGAGTCGGGAAATTATCAGTTCCATCGACAACGATATCGTAAGGGCGAATAATATCCAGGGCATTTTCTGAACTGAGACGAGTTTCATATAAATCAACCTGACAATGGGGGTTAATTTCATGAATGCGGTTTTTTGCTGATTCGATTTTGGGTTTACCGACCCAAGAAGTCCCGTGAATAACTTGACGTTGGAGGTTAGAGGTATCAACCACATCAAAATCAACAATACCAATTCTACCGATACCCGCTGCGGCAAGATATAACAGTAGTGGTGAACCCAGTCCACCAGTACCGATACATAATACACTGGCAGCTTTGAGGCGTTTTTGCCCTTCCAGACCCACCTCTGGTAAAATTAAGTGGCGGGAATAGCGTTCGTAGTCGTCTTTTGTCAACTGGATTTCATCCAGATTGGGATTTAGCATAGCAGTTGTAGGAATCAGCGCGGAGTATTAATCTTAACTTAAAATTACTAAGTTGATCACTTTAATTGTCTGGGCTGGAAACTGGTGATTGTCATCAAAAATTCAGCTTTGCAGTTCACCAGCTTGGCCATTTTGTAGGGATAATATCACATCAGGGTATTCTGAGCAAGGATATTTTGATAATCAGGCAATTCGTTATTTTAATGTATAAAATCAGAATGATATTCAAGAGTATATTTACTTCTGTTTAAACATCGCCCCCAACTAGAAAATGAGGCAATCGCTAGTAGACTAGAAAATGTGCTTACCAGAAGGTTAGTTAACCTCCATCCAAGACTTTAAATACTGTGTAATTTCATCCACAAAATTCTGCGCTCTCTCAAATAAAGCCATTGCTGACCCCATATCTGCTTCTAACATTTCTCCATAATCACTTGCTTGTCGTTCATCAAATGCTCGATGAAAACTCCGTGATAAATCCTTAGAAAAAATTCCCGTCTTCACAAACTCACGATCAAAAAAACTAACTATTCCACTATGTTTAGAACTGCCTAAACCTTTAGTTGCTAAAAGACCCAGTGCCGCATAAAACATTGCATAATAAGAGCGATTGATGGTACCACGAAAAGCTGATTGATTGAGTAAAATCTTTGCTTCTCTTAAAGTTTCTTCACTTTCAGATAAACGGTACTCAATTAATAACTTTAGTTGCTGATTTATCATATAGCAATACCCTCTCGTAACACCTTAGACAGTAAGGGATTAGCTCCCATAGCTCCCCTTTCTACCTGTGCTTCTGTAACTACAAAGGTGGAAATAACTAGATCATATTTAAAACCTATTTCCCATGCCAAATCACTAATTTTTTCTCGACGTGATCTATCTAATTCAGTAATTTTAATAAACACATCTAAATCTGATTCTTCTGTAGCATCACCTCGCGCTCTTGAACCAAATACCCGTAAATCCAAAATGGGAATTATCGCTTCCAGTCGAGAGCGAAACTCTGAAACAATTTTCCGATCACTATCCTGTATCATTTCTATTCCTCTAGAGAAAAACCAACTTTAGCTAACTATATTTTAATCTCCTCATCCAATAATTGCCAGTAATTCTCATTTTGAAAAAAATAAGATAAAATTCTCTTAATTTAAGTAGAAAACCTGTATCAAATTATCATTTTGATAGATAATTATCATTCGACCCTGGAGATAGATTTGGCTAATGGTGTCTCAAAATAGGTGCATTTTTCTTTGTCGGATTTGGAAAATTGAGGATATCCAGACAGTTAAAACTGTCCCCTGTTCCCCGCTAGATTCCCCAAGGGGTGTATTTTCTCCTAACCTGTCCTCGGTTTTTATCAGATAATTCCGGTTTATTGATTGTATCTCATTTTCAGGGTATAGGGGGATAATCGGGGTGGGAATGATAGATACTGATAATATTTAAGTTACGGATTACGGATTACGGATTACGGTATATTTAATCTTTTGCTTAAATACCAAACAATATATTGACAGTATGGACTATATTTGTCTTCTGCATCTTTGCTACTCAGTTCCTCTAGTTTCTTTTTGATAGCTTCTTTTGACCAAGTTTTATTAGGAAACTTTTTATTTAAAGCAATAATAACACTAGATAATGTATTTTTACGATTTTTGACAAGAATTTCATGATTAAGATTTAAAATTTCATTTAGTTCATGATTGATAGTTTCATCATCAGAAAAAATCTTTCCAGTAGAACTATATTTGATATAGTTTTCACAATTTTTATTAGCATCTGCTGGATTAAGATTCATTGTATAATTTCTATTCCTACCTTCGTAATCTCCTTTCCTTGCGTTACAATGTAGATTCTTTTGTCCTTGACCTCTATTACCTGAACAAGAAGCTAGTAGATTTTTATAGTCTAGTTGTAAATCTGGATTATCAAATTTATTACCAGATTTATTATCAGATTTATTACCAGAAAAATCAGCTTGAGGTTTATTATGTTCAATTTCCATATTTTTTATAGATATTCGTTGCATACAGTAACAACAAATATAGCCTTGTTCTTTCAATAATGCCTCTTTTAAAGGTTTTTTGGGATGATATCCGTCATAATTTGCGTCCTGTGTCTGACGATATTGTAAAAGAGATGGAGGTTCTGAACCTTTGATAATGCGTTTCATTCTACCCTGTTTAAAAAATCAATAAGTGTATAAGCTTGAATCATATCTGGGTCATTATTTCCCAATAATTCAGATAACTTTTTTAGTTCTAGTTTAGCTTCTTCTAAGTTATCATTATCTATCATTTCAAAACATTTGTCTATTCTTTCCTGCATTTTCACAGGTCTTTTTTCTACACCCATAACCTCAGAAAGAATTGAGTTACTGTCTCTACCAAAAGTATGGGGTGTTAATTCTACAATTTCTGAATCTTCTAAAATAAATACGTTTTCTCGGTTGACTGCACTCAAAACTTGAGGAGAATGAGTAGTAACAATAAATTGACAGTTGGGAAATGTTTGTTTAAAGCTAGGAATTACAATTCTTTGCCATTGAGGATGTAAATGTAAATCTATTTCATCAATTAATATTATTCCTGTGCCTTTTTCTAGCAGTTCGGAAGGATTAGTAATACTAGGATTTAAAATTGCTAACCGTCTTGCAATGTCAACCACGATCATTAGTAAGGTTTTTTCTCCGTCGGAAAGTTGATCTAGTTTGAAGTTTTCACCATTTTTTTTAATAACTAATGAAGGTTTACTTAAACGACGAATACCACCTTCTCTGCTAGAACTTACACGTACTATATGTAAATCCGAAAATTCGGTATCAGGAAAACCTTCTAAAAATGTTTCTAATGCTTTTCTAATAATTTCAAGACGTGGATTTCTAAAGTTGGTATCTTGTCTTAATCTAACTTCATTTTCATATTCTTCTTCTTCTTTAAACCAATATAAAAAATCTCGAAAATCGTTTATTTTATCTGAAAATGCTTCTTTATATCCATCTAATTGATTATTATAGATAATTGCTTGTTTATCTTTAATAGAATCGTTTAAAGATGCAGAACTTATTGATATTCGATTTGTTTGATAATAAACTAATATTGGTAGACTTAAATGAGGAAATATATCAATATCTTCAAGAATTTTATAAGCATAATTATTGATTTCTACATCATTAGTATTCTGTATTATTTCAAGTTGAGATAATCTCCATAAATCGTTTGTAGAAGAATTGACATTTTTCCAGGTAAGTTTTGTATTTTCACCAGTAATTGTATCTGCATCAGTAACAATATGAATAATATTATAAACTGTATCTGATTTAATGTTAATATCATCTTCTGTTAAATCAAATTTTGAAAATGTTTTATTGAATAAAGATAAAAATTGAGATAAAAATATAGCAATACTATCTAAAATAGATGATTTACCTGAACCATTAGATCCAATGAACACAGCCAAATCAGGAGGAAGTGTTAATTTGAGTTCTCGAAAACCTCGAAAGTTTTGTAAATGTAATTCTTCAATACGCATAATTATAATTTGAATATAATTGTAAATTCAAACCGCCAACAATATCATATTTTTATCTTATCAAAAATTTCCGATTTAATAAAATCAGGACTTATGCAAAATATCTCTCAAACCCTCATTTCTCTGTGTCCTCCGTGCCTGGAGTGGTTCATTCATCTTTAATCTCTATTTTCTGTAATCACCCTTTCTAAAGGTTTATCCCAACTATCAACCGGTAATTGAGAGACATAAGCAAAATCAAAAACCACTCCCATAGTTAATTTCTGATCCCAACCTGGAGAATTTAATAAACGGTCATAATACCCCCCACCATAACCTAAGCGGTATCCCTGAACATCACAACCCACACAGGGAACAAGAATTAAATCTACTTCTGCAATCTCTATTATTGGTGCTTCATGATGAGGTTCTTTGATGCCATAAGCACCAGTATTAATGGTGTCATTAGGTTGCCAAAAATGCCAAACTAGGGATTTATCAACACAACGGGGAAAACCCCAACGTTTATTAGTGTTGGTATACAGTGAACTAATATCAGGTTCTTGACGAAAGCTAAAAAAAGCCAGAATTGTCTTTGCTTGATTAAATATAACTGAGTTTTGGATG
>LJOT01000078.1 GCA_001672075.1 Anabaena sp. CRKS33 | reverse complement strand
AAGCGAGGTATTTCTCCCACTCCTAAGTGAATATCAGAATAACCCTGATCAAATGCTTGCTGGATCAACTGCGCCAGGGTAAGTCCCGAAGATTTATGTATCGGATAAGTTGAAGTAGAAAGCTCTAAGGATGGCATTTTGCGTTATTTCAGTGTTTCTATGAGTTTATTCATCAGTATATCAGTATAGTTGCAAATCATCGGAATAAGAAACAGAGAACGGAAAAACCTGTTAGATCAAGCCCACGAGACTTGTAGATAAATTATGAGAAACAATAGAGTTTTCTATAAGAAATATTAAGCATCTAGGCAATCCAAGGGCAGGGATCAAGTTCTGGTTCTCATCTACCGTTAGTCCATATTTCTAAAGGCATACAGCCAAACTTATTTCCTCACCTGTGGGCAGATCTGGCTTCTCATTCATAACCACAAAAAATTAACTGTAAAGTTTAGTAAAGAAATGCTCATTTTGCTGCTAAGGTTTTATATACTAAATTTCACTGAAACAAAATCGGTTTATTCGCCTCCCAGCGATAAATAACTGAAATTTAAACTTGCTGTGTATTTTAGGAGGAAAAGTCATGGTTTCTGCTCAAAGCTCTAATCTGGTTCAGACCCACTCCTTGTTAATGATGAAAAGCTTTTTAATCTGGACATTTACATTGGCAGTGTGCTTGTTAGTCGTCGGTTTTCCATTGGTTGTATTGATGGCTACAATTGGATGTCTGTTGTCTATTGTGTTACAATCCGTAATGCCCGCTAATGCAGTTTTAGTTGTGGCAGGTGGTTTAGTCATGCTTAATGTTATGGCAGTATTAATTGCTGCTGGCGTTCTCACGGCTAAAGGTATTCATCCTAAGCAGGTAAAATGGTTAAGCTGGCTACATGGTGAAGCTGAAAAAACCCAAACTACTGTTTATGCAGCTTGTCCGTTAACTTGTGAAATCAACCAATAGCGGTTATTAGCTAAAACTTGACAAGAAGTACATCTGCCCGGTTCATCCGGGTTTTTTAATTATGTATCAATAGCTTCTTAATTGTATGTGCTTGAGAGTATTAATATTTTCCCTATTCACAGGATAATTGATTTACGCCTGTCCATACCTGTATTTTTACGTTAACTTTTGAATATAAAACGTTGCTAATACACAACAGCGTAAATCAACCACCCATAGCTTTGACCAGGAATCGCTAAAATAACTAAAAAGCTTGATTAAAGCTTTTTAACTACAACTCTGCTTCAGGTGGACATACTTTCATCATTCCCAGGGGGAAGAGAACAGCAATTAACATCGTTTAAACAGACTTTACCCCATTGTAAAGCCCAACGAACTAAGGCCACACGATTATCAGTCTTAGTTTTAGTGAGAATATTGCTAATATGGTTATCAACTGTCCGTTTGCTAATTTCCAGTTTTGTTGCAATTTCTTGGTTAGTTAAGCCGGTGGCCACTAAGTCGATAATTTGCATTTCTCTATCTGACAGACTAACATGGGTTCCAGACTCACTAGCAGCCATTACTTACTATTCCTCCCTTAGTATATGTACTCAAGTCTTATTCCTTATTCTAGAAGATTTTTGCGGAGGTAGATAGTTTTAAATGTTACTAATACTACTAATGTCCAGATTTTCTTTTGATTTTAGGCTTTTGATTTTAGGTTTGTAGTCATATACACTATAAATAAAAAGTGTTGATTTTAACTAGGATTAATTAAAAAACCTGTCAAACTAAATATATAATGCCCCATAGAAAATCAAAAACGCAATGATTAATCCCCGTGTTCTATGTCTTGGTGAAATCTTATTTGATTGTTTAGCTGATCAATTGGGACTTAAACTAGAGGAAGTGAAATCATGGACTCCCTACCCAGGAGGAGCGCCAGCAAATGTGGCTTGTGCTTTAGTGAAGTTGGGGACATCAGCCGGATTTATAGGCGCAGTGGGTGAGGATGAACCAGGGAATACACTGATAAAACTATTAGAAGCTGTCGGCATAGATACAACAGGTGTGCAACGTCATCCTACAGCACCAACAAGACAAGTATATGTAGTTAGGGATTTAACAGGCGATCGCACGTTTGCGGGTTTTGGTAAATATGATACTTCAGAATTTGCTGATACCCGCCTCCAAGCTACAAAATTACCACCCGCATTATTTGATGAAGCTGACTTTTTGGTGGTAGGAACTTTAGAATTAGCCTATCCTGAAAGTGAGAAAGCTGTTTTGCGAGCTTTAGAATTGGCAGAACAATATGACCTAAAAATTATTCTTGATGTCAATTGGAGACCAGTATTTTGGCTAGATGAAAATACAGCTAAGACCAAAATTCAAGCTTTATTGGGGAGATTTGATTTCCTCAAATTGACAAAGGAAGAAGCACAATGGTTATTTAATACAATAGACCCCGGAGCAATTACTTATAGACTTAATTCTTTGGAGGGGGTTTTAGTGACAGATGGTGAAAATGGTTGTTCCTATTGTTTAGGGGAGAATGAAGGTAAATTACCAGCTTTTTCCGTGCCTGTTGTGGATACCACTGGTGCGGGAGATGGGTTTTTGGCTGGGTTTATCCACCAATTGCACCAAGTTGGGATTCACAGACTCAAAGACGCAGAAACCGCCAGAAAAATTGTCACCTATGCCAGTGCTGTGGGAGCTTTAACTACTCTTAAACCAGGTGCGATCGCTTCTCAACCCACTGCGGCGGAAGTTGATGCTTTTCTGAGTTCTCATCAACTAGCCTAAAGCCTTTTTAATCTTTTCGACAATTACTTCCGGGGCTTGGGAAACATCAACACAAATACAATTATCAGGCTCTTCAAGGTCGTTAAACTGACTCTTGAGGAGCTTTTCAGTCATAAAGTGATTTTTCCGGGCTTTTAGCCGATTTTCAATGACATCAAAAGACCCCTGGAGGTAAACTAACTGAATACGGCTATCAATTATCAGCATTTGACGATAACTGGTTTTGAGTGCAGAACAGGCCAAAACGACATTTTTGTTTTCTTGTAGCCAATTTCTGATAGCCGCTTGCAAATCTTCTAACCAAGGTATTCTATCATCATCATTAAGGGAAATTCCCACTTGCATTTTTTTGATATTTACTAGTTTATGGAAGTTGTCAGCGTCTCTAAATTCCCAGTTGAGTAATTCAGCTAAAAGTTTACCAATTGTAGTTTTACCAGAACCAGAAACACCCATTATTAAAATTATAGAACTTAATTCATTGGTCAAATTAAACCTGCCATTTTTCTATTTCTGTAACTTCTAAACCCGTTAACTGTGCCACTTGTTCTAGAGACATACCATTTTGCCACAAATTCACCGCAATTTGTCTTAATTGAGATTCAGCTTTTTCAGCCCGTTGTTTTTCTTGTTCAGCGTTCTCTTTGGCTGTGGGAAATAATTCACCATCTAAATTTGCCCAGCGTAACCAAGTGGTATTAATACCTCTATAATTACCCTCCCAACGCACTAAGGTTAAGTTTAAAACTGTACTCACTAATTGATTTTTGCTATTAAAAGCAATAGGTTCATACACACCACTGTTGATATGAAAACCTGCAAAATCCTCTGGATTAAAAGGATCAAACCAGAAGTATTCAGGAACACGCATCTGATTTTGATAAATCAATTTCTTCTCAGTTTTATCGTTTTTAGATGTACTTTCTGAAAGTAACTCAATTACTACATCTGGTGGTTTTCCTTCTTCCCACACTACCCAAGAAAGTCGTTCTTTTTTGGGGACATCTAAAACTACAAAAAAATCTGGTCCGCGAAAATTTTGATTTTTTAACTGAGCTAAACTGTAGTAAACAAACATATTGCCACCTACATATCCATCAGTTTTTTGATCTAGCCATGGCTGAATAGTATCAGTTAAAATGTCTATTTGTAATTTATGTCTTTGTGTTTCCATGGGAATACCATCATCACAAGGAAGTTCTGCTTGAGTGGGTGGCAATTTAATGCTGGTTACAGTCACAATAGTTTCTGACATATAGCAATCCAATTTGATTAATCAAATTATTTACGGTTTATTTGCAGTTGATGATTGTTTGTTGTTTTCATTAAAAATAGTATGTTTATCCTCTCCTATTATAGACAAAATTACTAGAATTGTCAAGATTTTTTTCTAAGCTTTTGATGTGTTAAATTTGGGAATTACATAATCTTGACATAAATTGTTTTTCCCACCAATCTGCAAATTTAATGATTTAATATGGCTATTATGTCTATATTTTTATTTCTGCTAAACCTAAATAACGGATACCTAATGGAGAAATATCAAAGCGACATGGTAAAACCTCCAAACCTAGATTAATTGCAGTTCTTAATAATTTACCATATAGGGGATCTTTGCTGTCTCCAGGTGCAAATTCTAAACAATCATTCCGGTTAATAAAATATAGCATTACTGCCCGATTTTGGGGGATAACTTCCATTAATTCCTGTAGATGTTTTTGTCCTCTGGTGGTTTCTGTGTCGGGAAATAAGGCTAAAGTTCCTTGAGACCAAGTTGTATTTTTAACTTCTAAATAAATCGGACGTTGTTGAACATTTCCTGTTAAATAAAAATCAACTCGACTTTTACGATCTTTTCCATAGACAACTTCACTTTTAACCTGTTCATATTCAGCCAATTCTGGGAATAAATGTTTCTCTAAAGCTAATTTGATCACACGGTTAGGTAAAGCTGTATTTACACCCACCCAAGTTGTTGTATGGTCATTGACTTCTATTAGTTCTAAAGTATATGCTAGTTTACGTTGAGGATTATCACTTTTAGAAACTTGTACAGCACTACCAATAGTAGAAACTCCCGTCATTGGGCCTGTATTTGGACAATGTGCTGTGATCAATTCTCCAGAATTTAATTGAATATCAGCAAAAAACCGCTTGTAGCGTTTGAGTAAAGTACCAGCATATAGAGTTGGGTAATGGTAGAGCAAATCAGTCATGATCATCAATTAGGTAGAACATTTACTCATATTAACTCAAAATCATTCCCAGTCTTTCTGAATAGAGAAAATTAGGAAAATAGGAATAAACGCAATCCGTAAAATTACAAAATATATATGTTTATCTATCACCAAGGAATAATTAAGCCATAAAGTCTAATTTTAATCCTAAATAATTGGTTTTTGTAGTCAAATTTACGATATTTTTATCAGATTTGAATATAATGGATATTACAAACCTACCATTTAAACAAATATGGTAGCATTTACCAATACAAGGAGAAATATTCTATGCAAAAAGTCTCACTTGATAGGGAATTAGAATATGCTTTTCTGTTTACCCTCAGAAAAGTAAACTCCATTAATACGACAGGTTTTCAGCCATTTTTTGATAATTTACCAATTGATCCTTATATTAAGGGGAAATATCGCTCACGCAGGTTATCTAGGTTTCTAATTTCTAAAGATAAGTTGCTCAAACTTCCCCATGGATATCTATTACAAAGTAAAGATTATAATCCTTTATTGGGAGGGATAAAAAGGGAGTTTGCAGAATTGGATAATGCACTCATAGAACTGGATATTTTTAAGCATCTGATTTTCGCATTCTGTGATTCTTGTAAACTAGATATAGAAGCAGAAATTGATGTTCATCAAATTAGAACTACCTGTTCACCAAATAATTCAGGAAATCCTGCTCCTGAAGGTATCCACAGAGATGGTAGTGATTTTATTGGTATTTTTTCCGCAGGAAGAGATAATATTGAAGGTGGAGAAACTCATTTATATTCTGCAAAAAAGGAAAAGCCAGTTTTTAACAAAGTTTTGCAACCCGGAGAAATAATTTTAGTCAATGAACATCAATTTTTTCATTTTACCACTCCCATAAAACCCCAGAATCCTGGGTTAGGAACTAGGGATGTATTTGTGATCAATTATCCTAGTTTAATTTCTGATTTTTAGGAAATATAAAGGTTGTAGAGAGATTCAGATCTCCGATTTCTTCAAGAAGTCGGGGATCTTCTTGAATTGGTGTATAATTATATTAAGAAATTGTTGATTTTTTCCATTACCAATTATGAGTAACGAATTTTACAATCGGGGATTAGAAAAAGCCCAACAAAAAGATTATGCTGGAGCTATAGCAGATTTTAATTTGGCTATTCAGGAGAATCCTAAATTTACAAAAGCATATATCCAACGGGGTTTAGCATATTATGATTCAGGAGAAATTTTACAAGCTGTTTATGATTATACCGCAGCTATAAAACTGGATGAATCTATCCCAGAAGTTTTCTATTGTCGAGCTTTAGCTAGATTAACATTAAAAAACTTTCCTGGTGCTTTAGATGATGTTGAAAGGTCAATTCGTCTTAATTCTAATTATGCTGCTGCTTATGATTTACGGGGAATACTGCGACGAAAACAAGGGGATATTCAAGATGCAATTACTAATTTTAAAAAAGCTGCTAAATTATATTTAGAACAGAAAAATAAAGAAAAATGTCAAGACTGTTTGCAGAAAATTCAACAGCTACAACCACCTGAAAAACCGCAAATAAGCGAATCTGCACCTATATCTATTATTTCTACAAATCAATATTTTCATCAATTGTTAGCAAAAGCAGAAAATGGAGAAGTACAAGCAGCAATTGCTGATTTAAATTGGGTCTTAAAAACTGATCCAAATGATGGACAAGCTTATTGTTTTCGGGGAGTAATCCAGTGTAAAATTGGCAATTATCAAGACGCTATAGCCGACTTTAATTATGCAATAAAACTAAATTTTCAAGATGTAATTGTTTATAGAAATCGCGGAAAAGCCCGTTCTCAAATTGGTGATTATCAAGGTGCATTATCTGATTTAAACCAAGCATTGAAAATGCAGCCACAAGATCCTTTAGTTTATGTTGCTAGAGGTAATATTTATCGGACTATGGGTGATTATCTCCACGCAATTCAAGATTATAGTCAAGCACTGGAAATTCATCCTGATCATGCTCCAGCATACTATAATCGCGGTCTGGCCTATACATTGTTAGAAGAAATGCAAAATGCTGTATCTGATTATCAGAAAGCAGCTAGTATTTATTGTGAACAAGAAGACTGGAAAAATTACCAAGAAGTATTAAATAATTTACAAAAAATCCAAACATCTAGTCCCGAAATCAAAAATCAGAAATATCAAGTTTTACGTCAGCGACTTTTGCGTTTAGTGGGGGGACACTGGGAAATAGCAGAACGCTTAATTCAACAACAAAAATATCATGATCCGGGAATGTCAGATGATTGGTATTTACAAAGAGTAATTGAGCAGTTGGAGAGAGAACGCAACTGATAATTAATTCAATATTCTCGATTTATTCAAGAAATCGGGAATCTATATTTTTGCATGAATTTAGTTAATTTATTTAAAGCATAGATAAAGATTTGATGAAACCTAGTTATTAGGTATAGCGGTTTATCATAATTGCTCGTACCATTTATTTTTATAAATCCACATTTTGATTTAAAGGAAGTCAAATAACCGAAAAAATATAAACTATCATCCAGAAATCAATCTATTTAGATGAAAATTGGTTTTATTCTTATCTAAAATTTCCATTAATACCATGACAATTTTTAGATTTAATCTCTTCAATTATTCAATCTAAAATCAGCTTAAAAAGCCAGAAATTTACCATAAATTAAGTAGGATATATACCAATGACTAATATTTATCAGACAATTCCTAGTGCAATTTTTCAGCAAAAGTTTGTTTGTAATCGTTTAATTGCAAAACCGGAAGGTTTTATAGATTTTCCTAAGTCAGAGATTGAACAATCTATTCCTCAACGATTTGAACAACAAGTTAATAAATATCCTCATGCTATTGCTATCAAAACCAATAATCAAACTCTGACCTATACACAATTAAATGAAAATGCTAACCGGTTAGCAAATACAATTCTTTCCCAAAGAGGAGAACAACCAGAAGTAATTGTCTTATTACTAGAAAAAGGTGCAGATTTCATGACAAGTATTCTGGGAGTTTTAAAAACAGGTAAAATCTTTGTTCCTTTAGATCCCACATTTCCCATTGATAGACTTACTTATATTATTGAAGATTCCCAAGCTGTTGCATTCATTACTAATAATTTGAATTTGGATTTAGCCAGGAAATTAGCTAATAATTGTCAATTATTTAATATAGATAATATTAAAGACAATATTAATAGCAATAATTCCGAGAAAAATCCTCTGATTAAAATATCACCAGAAACACTAGCTTATATAATTTACACTAGTGGTTCAACCGGTAAACCTAAAGGAGTAGTGCAGAATCATCGAAATTCTTTACATTACTGCATGAATGATACAAAAACCTTATTAATTAGCCATCAAGATCGTGTAATTTTCCTCTATTCCTGTAGTGCATTGGGAGGAATATTATGTATTTTCTACACTTTACTTAATGGTGCTAGTCTCTATCCTTTTAATGTTAAAGAAGAGGGATTAACTAATTTAGTAAAATGGCTAATTACATCAGAAATTACTATTTATCATTCCTTTACAACCTTATTTAGACATTTTGTAGATATCCTCACAGATACGGAACAATTTCCTAAAATTCGTCTAGTTAAATTAGGAGGTGAACCTACATTAATTAGAGATGTAGAAAATTACAAAAAGTATTTTTCTGCAAATTGTATTTTATATGCAAGTTTAGGTGCAACAGAAGCAGGAACTTTTCGTAATTTCATAGTTGATAAAGATACGGAAATCGCAAATAGTACCATACCTATGGGCTACCCAGTTCAAGATATGGAAGTTGTCATATTAGATGAAAATGGCCTAGAAGTTAAAAATGGTAATATTGGAGAAATTGCCATAAAAAGTGAATATTTAGCTCTTGGTTATTGGCAAAAACCAGAATTAACTCAAACCGTCTTTTTACGAGATATTCAAAATAGCAAAAAAAGAATTTACTGCACTGGTGATTTAGGCTGTATTCAATCTGATGGTTGTTTAGTTCATAAAGGTAGAAAAGATTTTCAGGTAAAAATTAGAGGTTTCCGCATTGAAGTTTCAGAAATAGAAATGGAATTGCTCAAAATGCCTCATCTTCAAGAAGCAGTCGTCGTAGCTACGGAAGATATGCCAGAAAATAAACGTCTCATAGCTTATATTGTTACGAAAAAACAACTAGCACCTACTACTAAAGAAATCCGACAACATTTACAGAATAAACTACCTGAATATATGCTTCCTAGTGCCTTTATTTTTTTAGATAGTTTGCCATTAACACCCAATGGTAAACTAGATAGAAAGGGACTAGCAGCATTTAATTTAATTAAACCTGAAGGGACTCAAAAATTTGTTAATCCCCAAAATGATATAGAAAGTCAGTTAATCAAAGTTTGGGAAGATTTATTAGGTGTTCAACCCATTGGTGTTCAAGATGATTTTTTTGAATTAGGAGGAAATTCCTTATTAGCAGTACGATTATTTGCTGATATAGAACATAAATTTGCTAAAAAATTGCCACTAGCGGCTTTGTTTCCGTCAGCTACAATAGCAGCAATAGCCCAAATTATTCAGCAAGAAAAAGTTTTAGAAAACACCCCCAAAGCCAATTATTCATCTTTAGTAGAAATTCAACCCCACGGAACAAAACCACCCCTATTTATGATTCATCCTTTAGGGGGAGAAGTTTTATGTTATCGTAATTTAGCAATACATTTAGGATTAGAACAACCCTTGTATGGACTGCAATTACAAAAAGCAAATGAGACACAGTTTCCTATAGTTCAGGTTGAAAACATGGCCTCCCAATATCTTCAAGAAATTCAAACTCTTCAACCTCAAGGACCTTACTTTTTGGGAGGATATTCTTTTGGAGGTATTATTGCTTATGAAATAGCTCAACAACTCCACCGTCAAGGTCAAAAAGTTGCATTTTTAGCTATGTTGGATACCTGTCGTCCCGGTTATAAGCGACGGTTATCATTCCTAAAACGAATTTATTTACATCTCAATTATATCGGACAACGCAGATCTAAGTATATTTCCCACAAGGCTAAAAGTTTCTACAAACACGCGAACTTTTATATAAAACAAATTTTTCAAAATCACTTACGGCTTATTACTCAGATATTTAATCCCTGGACACCTGAGATCAATAAACATTTACACAGCCATGATATTTATATTCAAGCTATGAATACATATATTTTTCAACCTTATTCAGGCCAAGTCACTCTCTTTCGCACAAAAGATGAAAATCGAACGGAGGCTGTGGGTATAGAATATGACTCAAAATTTGGTTGGGGTGAAATAATAACTGGTGATTTAGATATTAAGTATATTCCCGGTTCTCATCTTTCCCTTCTTGATGAACCTAATGTCAGGGTACTGGCCAAACAAATCAAAATCTGTTTGCAGAAAGCCCAGAATCTAGAATAGAATTTTACTCAATATTGGATGACAAGGAAAATATTGTCTAGGTTTTTGTTACAATTAATTAAGTTTTTACAGCAAAATACCACTATGGCTTTATACGCAGAATTGCATCGGCATCTAGGTGGTTCAGTTGTACCTCGTGTCCTCTGGCGATATTTTCAACGTCACAATACTGAGTTAATTTCTCCCTTTGCTGAATATCCAGAATTTGAAGATTTTTACACCCGTCCCCGTAATACTTTAGATGAGTATCTAGAACTACATACCTTGGTAGAAAGTGTCCAAACGGTGGAAACCTTACCCTACTTTATTTATCGCTTATTGCGCGGTGCTTATATTTTTGAAAATTTGGCTTATTTGGAATTACGTTATACCCCCTATTTACGAACTCCTGAACATTTGAGTCAAAATCAGAGAATTGATAAAATGGCGGAAATTGTGGATATTGTCGGTAAATCTAGTCATATCCCCGAATATCCCATTATCACCCGTCAAATTCTCTGTATGCACTCCCGTTTACCTTTTGAGGTAAATCAGGCCATTATTGATTTAGCAGCCCAAAATAGGGAATATGTTTGCGGCATAGACGTGGCTGGTGGCGATCGCTATTATGCTGAAAGGATGGCAGAATGGATACACTTATATAATTATGCCCATTCATTAAATATTAACACCACAGGGCATCTTTATGAAACTCAAGATGGTTGTTATCCAGAATTGTTACCCTATTTAATGCGAATTGGTCATGGTATTCAAATTCCTCTTTTGTATCCTGAATTACTTCCAGAGATTGCTAAAAGAGGACAATGTTTAGAAGTTTGTCCCACAACTTATTTAAAAACAGGCACTTTACAGGATATTCGTCAGCTAAAATCAGTCTTTGACCGATGTTTTGCAGCAGAAGTTGATATCGCCATTTGTACGGATAATGCCGGATTACATAATATGCGTCTACCCTTTGAATATGAAAATCTTTTGACTTACGACATTATTAATTTTCAACAGTTACAAGCTTGTCAAAATGCAGCCTTTCGCCACGCTTTTGCGTGGCCTCATAGTCAACATCCAGCATCTTTGTTAACTGAGATGTTAAAGTAGATATGACCTTACTGGTTACTTACAGCGATTTTACTGGTAAATAAACCACGGGTTTTGTTTCGCGTAAAAGCGCAAAGTTTGATCTCTTGAATTTTATTTTACGTCTAAGGGGTGAATTGAAAACTATTTTTATTAACTACAGAAGCATTAAAACCTAACCAAGTTTTAAGGCCTCTGCCATAATCAAAGTTTTTCCCATGGTGTTTTTACTTGGCTTGTTGAGCAGAAGCCAACTCCCCACCCCTTTTTTATTTTCATCACTTGTGTTATTACAGATAAAAATGACTAAAGTTGTATAATTAACCCGTCTGCTCAATCAAACAACTATTTTGAGTATTGGCGAGTAGTCCGTCTATTCTAGCTTAATTAGAGATGTATGTGGCAACAACAAAAAAAAGATACTTTAATTATCAATCTGGCTTTATTAATGTCCATAACTACCAGCCCCATGGTAGCAAGTTTCTTGGTTTCCGCACCAGTTCAAGCAGAATCCCAGACTCGTACCCCGGCCTTTTCCCCAGCAGCAACTTCTAGCATTAATCAAGATCCGTCTTTATTACCTGTTCCCACAAGCCCCGCTACGGAGCAACCTACAGAGCAACCTATAGAAGTTGGAAATGAAATACAGTTGGTAAATCCCTTTACTAACCCTTCAATGCTCACCAAAAATCTGGGGTTTTTGCTGCTATTACCCTTATTGCTGATTACTGGTTTAAGTCTACCTTTGTTATGGGGAAGAAAAAAGCGATCGCTAAAAACAACTGCATCAAACTCAAATATATTAGATTCAGAAGATTCAGAGAATAACCACCTCTTTCAAGAAGCAACCAAGCAAACCCTGGACGCAGCTATCCCAGCAACTACAACTAACAATGATAACAATCATAATGGACTCAACGGTAATCACTCTCAAGAAGACATCTTTCCACAAGCAACAGCAGCAAATAATCTAGCTCCCACCCAGACAATTTCCCCAAGGGAACAGATAAAGAAAATTAATGAACTTGATGGTCATAATGGCACAATGTGGGATACAGAAGCACCTGTGATTGTCGTCAATAATCATTATCCACCAATCCCAATTATTCATCACGATCTAATTGACTCGGACATACCTATAGATGAATTTACCAATTCTCTACTAGAAACACCCGAACCACTAACATCAACATCATCTGAATCTGATCAAAAGACCATGTCTTTGTCAGAATTACTCAATAGACACCCTGCTCCAATTCAAGCTCCAATTAAAGAAGATAAATATATCTCTTTATCAGAATTACTCGGTATATCCTTTCCATCAACTCACAAATCATCACCAACTCAAAAGTTGGTCTCTGATTTACCATCAAATCTGGAAGAGGCTTTAAATTCAATTAGCAATGACATTGAACTCAATATACCTCAAATAGCAGAAGAGATATTACCAACTCCATTCCATCCTACAACCACTGATGAAAACATCGCAATGGAGTTAGACGCAGAAATAGCAGCTTGGACTACTATTAACCAAATTAATGCTAATGAAAATACCAGAATTATCTTCACACCCCGCACTCCCAAATGGGCTTATGTATCTTGGTATATTTCTGATAGTGATAAGCTCAAACAAGCCATAAATCATCAAAAGAAATTACAGAATCAAGGATTTATGACTTTAGCTATACGTCTCTATGATGTTACTAACCTTGACCTTAGTTATCAACTTCCTGAATTGGTGCAACAATATGAATGTGAAACCGCAATTCATGATTGTTATATACCTATTCCTAAAGGTGAACGTGATTACATGACAGAAATTGGTTATTTAATTAATGATCATCAGTGGTTATGTCTAGCTCGTTCTGGTACGGTTCATGTCTTCAGTGGTCCTAGTACAGATTTCTGGTTTGTCGTTGATACCGAATTAGTGATTTATGGTGCAACAAAACAAGATGCTATTGTCACTATTGATGGTCAAAATGTCAAACTCAATGCTGATGGTACTTTTAAGGTATCTCTTCCTTTTGTGGATAATTTGGTTGATTATCAAATGACTGCTACTTCTGCTAATGAAGAAAATACTAAAACTATTTACCAAAAGTTTTTTCAGGAACAGAAAGAGAATTAATGCCAATATTACCTATTTACTAGCAAGTAAGGCGGTTTGTGTTGTAAAGCAAGTCGCTTTTTTCAAATTCTCAATTTCAAATTCATACAAAAGAAGTCACTCAATCAGGAGTTATAATTTGGCAGTTAGGAATCAAAAGTTACCAACCATGAGTAAAGCTTTCTTATGAAAGAAGTTTCATTGTTAATTTATATCTTAACTGCTTTTACAACTGCTTTAACTGTAGTTAAAATTGAAGTACAAGTTTAACTAACAATCATATAAGATTGCAATACAATAGCATAAGATTATATTTAATATATAATGCTAACTGTTAATATTTGACTGTAAATATATACTAAAATTAAAGAAAGTATCAAATTAATAAAACAACAAAAAACAGAAAATCATTAACAATCCCATGCTTTATTGGATAAATTGTATAATTTAATTGGTAATAATCAAGAAATATATTATTGTCACTAAAATGTACATAATTTACATAATTAGACAAAGTTTCACTTTTTATAAGAATAGAAAAGTTCTGATATTAAATATAAGATAAAAATTAAATATTAGAACTTATGCACAAATTACAGAAAAATAGACATAAAAGTCTTATTAATAGACTTTACTAATAAGTAAAATCTATTAAAGAAAGATATTAAATACATAAACAAATAAAAAATTGAGAGAGTTTTTGGGTAAGTCCCAAAAATATGTCATTTTTATGTTTATGCTTAACCACTAGTTAATTGTTTAATATCAGCGTGAAAATTAGCATTTTGTAATGCTTGCAATGCTGTTCCCGAATCTTGTACCCAAAACTGTCTACCAAACCGGACAATTTCTCGATGATTTCCTGCTTGAACAATGCCAATTACTGGTACTTTTGATTTATTATCCTTATCTCCAGCTTGGGCTTTAAGAATTGTATTGAGACGATGTTGTTCTTCAATAGTCCCCGCTTGTTGTGGACTAAGTTCCAATAAAATCATTTTTACCGTTTCTACAGTTTCTGCATCTTCCAGAATAAATTGACTTTGTTCATCACGACGATCTACCTTACCCCAAATAATTAATCTAGCATCAACTGCCAGTATAGAACTAATGCGTTCATAAGTTTTAGGAAAAACAACAGCTTCCGTAGCAGCAGATAAATCTTCAACCTGCAAAATTGCCATTGGTTCACCTTTTTTTGTCATGACTTTTTTAACATTATTCAACATTACTACTGCACAAAGGATAGAATCATCCTTTTGTTCACCCAGTTGTGCTAAATTAATTGGTGCAAGAACCGACGATGATTGTCTAATAGATTTGAGAGGATGGTCTGATAAATAAAATCCTAATAATTCCTTTTCCATTCGTAATTTTTCTTGAGGTGGTAAATCATTAACAGGAGGAGCTTTCGGAGCAGATTCAAAAGTGTTTTTTTGAACTTGATTATTATTACCTGCAAATCCACTTCCTAATAAATCAAAAATGCTTCCCTGTCCACTAGCCTTATCTTTAGCACGGGATTGGGCCCATTCATAAACTAATTCTAAATCATGGATTAATTGATTGCGGTTAGGTTCAATTTTATCAAAAGCACCGCAATTAATTAGCGATTCTAAAGTACGTCGGTTCATAGCTCGTAAATCAACACGGTCGCAAAAATCCGCGAGAGATTGAAATGGGATTAATTCTCCTGATTGTTCTCTTGCTTCTAAGATACTAACTATGGCATTTTGTCCCACATTTCGCACTGCCGAAAATCCAAATAAAATTTTGTCATCTACGGGTGTAAAATCTAAACCAGAGCGATTAACATCAGGTGCATCAATAGTGATACCCATATTAGAGCAATTATCAAGATACTTGCGTACTTTGTCAGTATCACCACTGTTAGCAGTTAATAGCGCGGACATATATTCCAATGGATAATTGGCTTTTAAATATGATGTTTGATAGGTGACATAAGCGTAAGCAGTGGAGTGAGATTTATTGAAACAATTAGCAGCGACAAAACCATTTTTGATCACAAAATTATGGTCATTTTCCACACCAATATCATAAACATTGGCTTGACCGACATAAGTACGAGAGATTATTTTAACCATATTACTTGACTTTGCAAAATTTGTTTATTGACACATTAATAGCCATTATCAGCCACACAAATACCTTTACATTTAATACCATTTGTAGCAGTGCGTTGACAATGGGGACATAAAACTTTTTCGGGTTTTATTTCTTGACTTATTTCCACATTAGTGTTTTCTTGTAGATTGTCTGTTTCGGTTTGAAGTTTGTCATTCATAGGAATATATTTAATGAATTTCCATCTGCTGAAGTTTCTCTATTAAATCACCGCGTCGGAAAGTGGCAGCAAGTTGTTGTAAAGAAATTTCCTGGCTTCCGTAAAGAACCTGAAGTGCCTTTTGAACATCTCGCACTGAATCATAGAAATAATTCTCCCCCTCAAGATTAATCAACTGAGTTACATCTTCAAAATTACGGTGGTCAATTTCCTTCATTTGTAGATTCATTTTTTTGAGGAGTCTTCGCCCCATTTGCATGGCAATAAAGCACGAAGCATAACGGACACAAGCAGGATCATTTGGGTTTGGTCGTTTGCGTCGCTTTTCAGCAATTCTATACAACTGTACAGCGATTACGACTTGTGCGCCATTCAACTGCTCAGTAAAAATTACATTATACAGTTTACCAAAATGCTCACGAGTGAAAAACTTAGCTTGATGAGGCTTTTGTCGCCAAACCGCCAGTATCGCCTCAGCCGCTACACCCGAAGTAATATCTGTGGATTTAGTGCCTGTATCCGAGCGTTTACGGCGATAATTAAATCCCAACTGTTGGATATCCATTTCTAGCCGCTGCTGTAGATTATCATTAGCTCGGAGATCCTTTAAATCCACCGGGTTTTGACTATTGGTAGCATAAGTAATTTTTTGGACTAAATCATCATTATCAGTAGGTAATTGATAAAGCCGAACTAAAACATAAGCTGGGGTATTTTGCGGGAATAAATTTGGCTGCTGAAGAGTTTTAAAAATGGTCATACAAGTTTGACCACCATTAATAATTTGCAGGTTCTCAACTCGTACCTGATAATCACCATTTTGCAGCGCGTTATAGGAAAAACTGTCGCAAGTTAAAGTAATGCCATTATTGTAAAAATAGAAATTGTTTTTTTCATCGCTGTTTAAAGTATCCCGAATACCCTCATTGACCCGGTTGCCTTGTAGCCCTAAATAACGGCGGATATTGCGTTCTAACAAGCGTTCTCCGTGTCGCTCAATCAAAGCCGCAATTTCAGTTATAGAAATT
>LJOT01000356.1 GCA_001672075.1 Anabaena sp. CRKS33 | reverse complement strand
CGCTGCTGCGGCGACGATAGTTTGGGGGTAGCCCCATGTCAAAATAGCTCGATGCCAGGTTTATTTTTTACCACAACATCACCCCCTCTATTTATTTAGTGGGGGTTCTGTTTTTTGACGAGGGTTCAACAGCTTGAGAAGTATTGTAAATACGACTTTATTTTTATTCTTATATTAATAATAGGACTTACGCAAGATGTAACTGAAACCCTGATTATTTCGTAGGGGTAATTCATGAATTACCCCTACTTTCGTTCTATTTTGCGTAAGTCCTGAATAAGTTAACAGAGCGATCGCCTTTGCGTACTATAGTTATAGTAAACCTGAGTTATTTTGGGCAAATAATCATGAAATCAGCACCAGAATTGCTGACAGACCCATTTTTACAACTACCAACCGCAACCACAGTACAAGTAGTGTGGTTTACTGAGTTTCTTGGTGAGCATCATTCAGTTAGCTACGGAGAAAATCTCCAGAAAACTTCCCTAGCCCATACTACCAAACTCAGTCGCACCAGAGAAGACCAAGAATCACGAGTCGGGAATCAGACTCAAAACGGGCAAATTTACCAAAAACCCGTTCAACGTCATATTTGGCGACATGAAGCCCTAGTGACGGAATTAACTACAGGTGTGCGAGTTCCCTATCGCGTTACTAGTGTTAGGGAAGATGGTCAAAGTGTCCGTAGCGAAGTTTTTACCCTGACAACCACTCCCCAACCGGGAACACCATTAAAAATCCTCCTCACCTCAGACCACCAACTAAAACCCATGACGGCCGCAAATCTACAAAAGGTTGTCGAAACAGTAGGACAAGTGGACGGAGTATGGTTTGCGGGTGATTTAGTCAATGTTTCAGACCGCGCTTCTGAATGGTTTGATGATAATCGAGGTAATGCTCTTTTTCCTGGTTTACAAGGTCACGCTAAATATCAGATAGAACATAATGGAGTTAAGGTCACTTATACAGGAGGGAAAATTATTCAAAATGCACCCATGTTTACTTGTATTGGTAATCATGAAGTTATGGGTAGATTTCAAAGAACAGCAAGTTTAGATGATGAATTTAATGATACTATTCCCCGGGAAATTGCTAAAAAATTATCTGGCGAAAAATCCTTAAAAGATCATTCCTTTAATACTGACACTTATGAGGAAATTTTATCTTTACCTGAAAGTCAACCAGGGGGAAAAACCTACTATGCTGTTAGTTTTGGAGATGTGCGTCTTGTTGTTCTTTATGTTACGAATATGTGGCGTAGTCCTAGATTAGATCGAGATACTAAGGGGCGATATCAAGAAGCAGAAAAAGACTTTAATCATCCAGAAAATTGGGGTTATGGACAAATTATTTATGAACCAATTTTTGCAGGTAGTCAACAATATAATTGGCTAAAACAAGAACTCAACAGCCAAGAATTTCAAGCAGCAAAATATAAAGTTGTCATGTTTCATCATCCACCCCATACATTGGGTGATAATATTACCCCACCTTATACTAATCCCATAGGAATAATAGAATATAATGATGCCGGAAAAATCGCATCCATAAATTATCAATATCCCAAAGATCAAGATTATATTATTCGTGATCTTATTCCCCTATTAGAAACTGCTAAAGTGCAATTAGTATTTTATGGACATTCCCATTTATGGAATCGTTTTATCAGTGCTAGTGGAATGCACTTTTTAGAAACATCTAATGTCGGTAACTCTTATGGTGCTGCTTGGGGGGAAAGACAGCGAAAAATACCAAATAACTATCAAAAAGATTGTATCGCAATTGGTGATCCCAATGGTTTACAACCGATAGTACCAACTATTTCGCCCTTATTAGGAGAAAATGGTCAACCACAGCCTTATATTGCCAGTAATGATATTACAGTTTTTAGCATTTTCGACACAGGAACAGGCACAATTAGTAGCTATCGTTTTGATACGAGAAAACCCTCAACTGGAGTTGTTAAGTTTGATGAATTTAAGTTGAAATCCTGATTGTTCTCAAGTGATAGGGTGAGATAGTTCATTGGTAGAGACGGTTTATGGAACGTCTCTAATTTACCTAGCTGTTTATTTAATTTTTCCTAATTGTACTTGTATTTTCAGTAGTTTGTTTACCTAATAATTCCACAGCTTTCGCAAATTGAGGATCTGCAAGAGTCCCTAATTTATCCCGTTCACGCAACCATAAATCTTGTCGTTGGGCATCAGTTAATTCTACCTTCACATCTGGATCAATACCATGTTTATTAATATCTTTTCCACTGGGAGTATGATATTTAGCAATAGTTACAGCCAAACCTGAACCAGATTTTAAAGGTTGCACAGATTGCACCAAACCCTTACCAAAAGTTTGATTTCCTACTAAAATCGCCCTTTTATTATCTTGTAACGCCCCAGAAAGGATTTCACTAGCACTGGCTGAACCTTTATCTACTAATACTACCAAGGGCTTATTAGTCAAAGCAGAGCCATTTGCTACTTGTTTATCTTGCGTACCTTGACGGTCAATCGTAAAAACAATAGTGCCTTTATTCATCCACATTTGGGCAATTTCTATACTCGCGTATAGCAAACCTCCAGGATTACCACGTAAGTCTAAAATATATCCAGAAACTTTTTTAGCTTCTAAGTTTTGAATAGCATCTTTCATTTCCTTACTAGCATTAGCACTGAATTGATTTAAGCGAATATAGCCAATATTACCCGCCGGGGTTTTCTTTTCCGAATAGCGCACAGGATGAATTTCAATTCGCGCTCGTTGGATATTGAATTGTTTTTTCCGTCCATTACGTAAAATAGTCAGTTTCACCTTAGTTCCTGCTTTGCCACGGATCAGGGATACTGCATCATTTGTATCCATTCCTTTGGTGTTTCTACCATCAATTTCGAGAATAATATCTTTGGCTAAAATACCCGCTCTAAATGCCGGTGTATCTTCAATAGGAGCAATGACAAGCAGTTGTTTAGTTTTCTCATCTTGACTGATAGTGATACCAATACCTGTAAGTTCTCCAGAGGTATCAACTTGTAGATTTTTAAATTCCTCCGGGTTCATAAACCGTGTGTAAGGGTCTTCTAGCTTCTTCAGCATTTCCCGGATGGACTTATAAGCCTCCTTCTCATCAGTATAGGACTTGCTTAAATATTCCTTGCGTACAGCTTGCCAATCTATCTGATTAAAAGTTCCATCTACGTAACGATAGTTAATAATCTGCCAAACTTCATCTACTAAATCCTTGTGACTGTCTTTAAATGAAGCTTTACCAATTGAATGAATACCAAGACTAGTAACAGCGATTGTAGAAAGCGTTACCACTGTAGCACTTAAAACCAGCTTACTTTTTGTAATTACCATAATGACAGCTGTGTCAAAGGAAAAAAATATATGTCAAGTATGACTAATCTAACACAATGATTCGTAATTAGTAATTGATAATTTAATTTAGTCGTTATTTGCGTATATTGCTAGACTGATGAGTAATTATCAAGCACAGAAGCTAGGGAATAGTAATTACCAGTTCAGTATTTT
>LJOT01000355.1 GCA_001672075.1 Anabaena sp. CRKS33 | reverse complement strand
CAAAGCCCCACCCATGAGGATACCAATAGCAGGGTTAAATAATGGTATCCACAGTTTATGCCATAAATCTAAACCTAAATTGATTCCTGAAGCATCACCAATCACAGCAATAACAAGCCACGCGAAACCTAAAATCACAAGGAAAACATCAGCAACAAGGATGAAGTTAAGCCAGTTTAATAATTTGTCTTTCATTTTTATTGGTAATTAGTGATTAGTGATTGGTGATTGGTGATTAGTAAAGAGTTAATTGTCCTCAAATAACCATTTTTTGACTTTGGTTAAATTTTGCCAATCAGGTTTTCTACTCAAACCATCTTCAATACTATTTTTAACTTCTTCTTGCCATTCTTCATTAACAAATATCAACTGTTTTGTAAACTCAATGTGTTCGCGCAAACCTTTTTGACCTGTTTCCAGCATAGCTAAAGCGAGATTAATTCTTGCTTGTGGGTCTTGGGGATTAAGTTTCACTGCTTTATTGGCTGCTTTAAAAGCCAGTGAACCCTTGTTATCAAGGAGATATAACCAAGCTAAACAAATCCACGCTGAACTAGCTTTAGGAGAGCGATCGCATACCTCTTTAAATACAGGAATTAGAGATTCTACAGATTCTCCAGCTTTATACCGTTCTAAACCTGTATCAAATAGGGAATCAATTGTATTAGTCATTTGTTAGTTGTCAGTTGTCCGTTGTCCGTTGTCTGTTGTCCGTTGTCTGTTGTCGGTTCTCAGTTGTTATTAGCAACCAATAACCGACAAACCTGTCTAAATATTACACACCGAAAGATTTACCGCAACCGCAAGTTTGAACAGCGTTGGGGTTAGTGAATTGGAAACCACCACCAATCATGGCATCGCTATAATCGAGCATGAGACCATAAAGGTAAAGTAAACTTTTGCGATCGCTGATAATTTTGAAGCCATCATAATCAAATACCTCATCATCAGGGGTAATTTTGCTGATATCCTCAAAATCCATCATATAAGACATTCCCGAACAACCACCTTGTCTAACTCCCACCCGTAGACATAAATCTTTTCCTTGTTTGTCTTGAAGAGACTTAACTTGACGCAATGCAGTTTCAGATAACAGAATTGAGCGTTGTTGAGTTTGAGTTGCTTGTGTCATGGATGATTAACTCCTGAACTGATTTTATCAATACCCCATAAGGCATTTTCATACCTCTGGGCTGCTATGAATGTTTTTGTATTCATTTTAGCGACATTAGGATAGGAAAAAAGCATCAGAAGATGGGAACATGAGAACATGGGTAGAAAATTATCAATTATTCCTGCCTACTTAATTTTTGCCTGCATCTGTGATGCAAGATATGAATGTGATATATTGGTCTTGAGTTCAAGAAGCGTAGATCCTTGGGAAGTGGTGAAAGTCCTGATCTGAGACTGCGGAGAGTTGGAATTAACCTAACCATAGCTCCTGTGTGACAGTAAATCCTATAAATCAATCAGACGAAATAAAACATTTTCAAGAATAGCTAATCAAATCAGAACTGAAAAAAACGAGAAACCCTAAAGGTAGTTTGGGACTTTATCTTGTGATAAAAACCGAATAGAGAGGCTTGTAGTTACCCCAGTAAAGCTACGCCATCAACATCGGCCGATAGTTTAGCCCGGATTTAGCTGGTGTAAGCCTGTGCCTTGCTACAAATATTTGATTATATTTTTAGTAAATATGTTTAATGATTAACCATTCCCAAAAGTCGCTCTTCTCATCGCTTTGTTCTGATTCATTTACTTTATGACAAGTTTTAATCGCTCTACCAGTCGCCGGTTGCAGAAATTAACCCAGATTCCTTCTGTATGGGAGGGCGATCGCCGTCCATTGTCATCACCACACAGCCCCGGAGACCCAGAAGCCAAAGGAGATTGTATTCTCTGGGTGGATGCCTCTGAAGGTATAGTTAGAGGCATGGACATGGTAGATCCCAGTCTGGGACCTGAAGCCATTGTGCGGACATTAATGCGGGCAATAGAACATCCACAAAGTCCAGCCAAGCCCGCTAGACCCCAAAGAATAGTTGTCCGCGATCGAGAAATTCAATTTTACTTGCGTGGAGTGTTGCAAGATTTAGATATTGCTATTGACTACCTACCAGAATTACCAATAATTGATGAACTTTTTCGCTCTTTCGCGGAAATAGTTGACGGACAAACTCCCGATTTACCGCCCAAATATGCCAAACTCCTCTATGATAAAGCCTTAGAAGTCTGGCAAGCTGCCCCTTGGAACTTTTTAGAAGAACAGCAAATTTTATCCATAGAAATCAATCAATGGGATGTAGACAAACTCTATGCCTCCGTCATGGGTATGTTAGGAATTGAGTATGGAATTTTGTTTTATCGTTCTGAAGATTCCCTCAAGCGGTTTCGGGCTGCTGTTATAGCCGATGATGATGAAACAAATCGAAATTTAGAAGCAGCTTTCCTCAAACAAGATTGTTTATTCCTCACCTTTGATTCTGTAGACGATAGCGACGATGATGATCTAAGTGATTTGGCGGATATGCCTGATTCAGAAATTGAACCTACTTTCGGTAATATTCACCCCCTAGAAGGGCTACGTTCGGTTTTGTATGAGGAAGAAGCGCTACTAACTTTTGTTGCCTTAGAAAGTTTACTGCGGTTTGTGCGTGATTACCGTCGTCAATTATCCCAGGAAGATGGTTTTACTCTCACCCAACGTTATCGAATTTCCTTACCAGAAACCGATGGAAATCGCAAATCCTTAACTGTCGCTGTTTCTACAATGCCAGAATTGACAGCAGAACTAGAAGAAATGGCTGGTTTGGATGATGATGAAGAAGATGATGATGAAGATGATTCTATATTTGCAGCCCTAAGAGACGATTTGATTCCAGAAGATGCGTTCATGAGTCTGGGTGTGTTATCCTGGAAAACATTAGATCACCTACGCCAAGGTGCTAACCACCAAGCAGGGGGTGAATTTGAGCCTATGGGGGATGGTTTACCTGTGATTGTGATTCAAACCTCTCGTCCTAAAGCTAAGGGGATTATTAAAAATATTCAAGAGGCTGGAGGACTGAACGCAATTTGTTTTCATACTGTTACTGATCCGATAGATGATAATCTCTATGACTTGGGTTTATTGCAAACAGGCAATCATGAATTATTTTTGTTTGGGCAATTTTTGGATGATGACCCGGTGCATATAGAGGCTAAGAGAAAATGGCATCAGCGATGTCAAAATACTCAGGGTCATTGTGGTTTAATTATTGCTAAAGGATTGACTGGCTCAACTCGTGGTAATCCCCAATTAGGAGATATGATGGCTCTATTGGAAGCTCATGTACTTTCCCCTGCTGAGTTGACATTGCAGACGCTTGACTAAATAAATAGATAATTCAAGTTGCTACTTCAGGGAACAGGGAACAGGTTACAGGTTACAGGTTACAGGGAATAGGTTACAGGTTACAGGTTACAGGTTACAGGTTACAGGTTACAGGTTACAGGTTACAGGTTACAGGTTACAGGTTACAGGTTACAGGTTA
>LJOT01000077.1 GCA_001672075.1 Anabaena sp. CRKS33 | reverse complement strand
AGTAGGTTGGCGTTAAAAATTGTCGTTATGACAAGGGAACAGGGAACAGGGAACAGGGAACAGGGAACAGGGAACAGGGAACAGGGAACAGGGAACAGGGAACAGGTTACAGGTTACAGGGAACAGGTTACAGGTTACAGGGAACAGGTTACAGGTTACAGGGAACAGGTTACAGGGAACAGGTTACAGGGAACAGGTTACAGGTTACAGGTTACAGGGAACAGGTTTTGGGCAACTTTACTTTTCGTTACTTGTGTCGGTTTTTTCCGTTCACCTACTTAGTCAGTTGTCAGTTGTCAATTGTTAATTGTCAATTATTTATCTTCCCCATTGGAAAATGGCCGCACCCCAGGAAAGTCCAGCCCCAAAACCAGAGGTAGCAATGATATCATTAGTTTTGATTTTTCCCTCTCGCACCGCTTCATCTAAAGCTAGGGGAATAGAGGCGGCAGAAGTGTTACCATAGTTAGCAACATTGCTGATAACTTTATGTTCAGGAATATTCAAGCGTTCAGCAACGGAATTAATAATTCTTTGATTTGCTTGATGTAATATCAGCCAGTCTATATTTTCCACTCTTAGGTTAGCTACAAATAAGGCTTTATCTATTACTTCTGGAACTTTTTGGACAGCAAAGCGGTAAACTTCTTTTCCATTCATGGTCATGGGTTGATATTTGCCCGTAGATACATGAATATCCGGTGTCAATTCTACACTAGAGCCATCATAGGACAGATTCAGATATTGGTTTTGAGAACCGTCGCTTTTGAGGGAAAATCCTAATAAGCGATCGCTTTTATTCGCTTGTAATACCACTGCTCCAGCCCCATCACCAAACAATACACAACTGCGTCTATCCTGCCAATCTACCCAGCGAGAGAGGATATCTGCCCCAATCAAGAGTACATTCTGATAAACACCTGTTCTGATGTATTGTGCCGCCGTTACCAAACCGAAGACAAAACCGGAACAAGCAGCGGTTAAGTCAAAGGCCACTGCTTTGACAGCACCTAATTCACTTTGAACACGGCAAGCACTGCCAAAGAGGTCATCAGGGGTAGAGGTGGCCAGCAAAATTAAGTCTATGTCCGCTGGTTTAATTCCTGCCGCTGCAATAGCCTGTTGACCCGCAGCGGTGGCTAATAATGTCAGTGAGTCAGAGTGTAATGCTAACCGCCGCTGACTGATACCTGTTCTGGAAGTAATCCACTCATCTGATGTTTCCACCAATTGAGTTAATTGTTGGTTATGTAAAACCGTTTCTGGGACTGCTGAACCACTTCCTGTAATTGCTATGCCACTGGCTAAAAAATTTTGCACTTTTTAATATCCTCAGTTGTCAATTGTCAGTTATTAATTGTCAATTGCCTTGTTTGTCAGCATTAATAACGAGTACCAATGACAATTCCAATTTGAGTTTTCAGACTAGGGATTTTCATCCCTAATCTAAAATTGGATGACAATTGACAAATAGCTGTTAGCGATAATTTCCATGGTTGAGAAATACCAGCTAACTACTTTCATTTTGGAGAATGTGATATTGGGATTGGAGTCTTGTTAACACCTGATTATCTACAGCTTCCTTAGCCATACGAATGGCGCTAAAAATAGATGGTGCTTGGGAACTACCATGACCAATAAAACAAATACCGCTGACACCTAAAAGCAAAGCCCCTCCATGTTCAGCGTGATCCATGCGCTGTTTAACGCGCTTGAGGTTGGGTTTTAAAATCGCTGTCCCGATTTGACCATGTAGCCCTTGGGGTAATTCTTCTCGCAGAATTTGCAGAATTACACCTCCGACTGCTTCGGCAAATTTTAGTAAAATATTACCCACAAAGCCGTCACAGACAATCACATCAAATTCACCAGATAATACATCGCGTCCTTCTGCATTACCAGTAAAATTAATTTGAGTATTTTCCCTTAACAATTGGTGGGCGCGAAAAACCACTTCATTACCCTTGGTATCTTCTTCACCAATATTCAATAAACCTATTTTGGGGTTTTCTGTTCCCAAAACATACTGACTGTAAATTGAACCCATGACTGCAAACTGTTCCAAAAATTTAGGGCGACAGTCTACATTAGCACCGACATCCAGGATCATTACTGGTTTACCGGCTTTGATGGTGGGGAATACTGTAGCAATAGCTGGACGGTCTATTCCCGGTAATCTTCCTAATCTCAGCAAAGCCGAGGCCATAGCCGCCCCAGAGTGTCCCGCAGAAAATACCGCATCTGCCCGCTTATTTTTGACTAAATTCATCGCTACATTGATAGAAGATTCTCGCTTACGCCTAACTGCGTTGAGAGGCTCTTCATCCATAGCGATCGCTTCCTTAGCAGGAACAATCTCCAAGTCCGCCATATTAGTTTTTGGCGGTATTACCGCCTCAATTCCTTGGGGATCTCCAACCAATAATATTTTAACACCCAACTCTTCTCGCGCCCGCAGTGCGCCGGCTACGATTTCAGCGGGTGCATGATCTCCCCCCATTGCGTCAATTGCGATTCTTACACCAGTCGATCCCATTGCTCAGAGCTTATAGAAACCTTACAAATTTTATCAGATTGTCATACTTAAAAATTCAAAATTCTTAAAAAAGCCATCAGAAATTATCGGGAAGTAGGTTCAACACCCTAGAATCAAAATCTAGATGGCATCAAAGCACGGTCAGCACACAACAACAACTACTGGTAAAACCTGCTTAAAGTTAGCCTTGGCCATCTTATCAATAGTTATTAATTAACAATCGTGTTAGCATTGATGACAGAATTAAGCTATGGACAGCCATAAATTTGCACAAATGTTTATAGGCAGGCATTAAATCCACCTATCCTTACACCAGCACTCCAAAGAACAAAGATGATATTTACAGTTCCCAATAAGTACGACTTCTTAGGTAGATTTTACCGATTAACCAGTATCAGCGTTCTCAGTAACATGATGGTTCCTTTAGCTGGTTTAGTAGATATTGCTTTTTTAGGACATTTAACAGATATTCGACATTTAGCAGGAGTAATTTTAGGAACTATTCTCTTTGATTATCTTTATCGAGTATTAAAATTTCTCCGTTCTAGCACTAATGCCATTACCGCTCAAGCAGTAGGCAAAGATGATAATAAGGAGGTAATTTTAGCTGGTTTACGTAGTAGTTTAATTGCTTTATTCCTGGGTTTAATTATTATTTTATTACAATATCCTTTACAAAAAATTGGCTTTTTTATTTTAAGTGGCTCTTCAGATATCGAAGCTGCTGGAGTTGATTATTTTTATGCGCGAATTTGGGCTGCACCGGCTGTACTACTCAATTTTGTTTTATTCGGTTGGTTTTTAGGCAGAGAAATGAATTGGGTAGTCTTATTAATGTCAATTGTGGGTAATGGTTCTAATGTATTGTTAGACTATTTAATGATTTTTCAATGGGGTTGGGCAAGTACAGGAGCAGGTTTAGCAACAGCATTAAGCCAGTATTTAGCCTTAATTGTTGGTTTAACATGGATGGTTTTTACTATTCCTTGGCAAACCGTACCTGCCGCTATTCAAGAATTATTTGATTGGGTAGCTTTGCAAAGAACTGTGGCTTTAAAAGGTAATATTTTAATCCGTTTCATATTATTGGTTTCTGTCTATTCTATCTTTACTAATTTAAGTGCAACTATGGGAACAACTGTCTTAGCACAAAATGGTTTATTGTTACAAATTGCTCTTTTGAGTCAGTTCACCATTAATGGTGTCGGACTAACAGTGCAAACTATGACAGCTAATTTTAAAAGTAAAGGTAACACCCAAGAAATGATACCTTTATTGATAGTTGCTGGACTGACTAGTTTGGTCATAGCATTAGGTTTTGCTGGTACATCTATTTTATTTCCTGATCAGGTATTTGGATTATTAACTAATCATGCAGAAGTTAATCAAGATATTAATCAATATACGATTTGGTTACTTCCGGTTTGCGTAGTTACAGGTGTAACTTTTATTTTAGAAGGTTATTTTATCGGTTTGGGGGAAGGTGCAACTTTGCGTAATGTCGTATTATTATCTTTTGCAGTAGGTTTCATGCCGTTACTAATTGCTGCTTGGTATTTTCATAGTAATCATTTATTGTGGTCTACTTTAGTCTCTTATATGGCAGGTAATATGCTTTTACTAGCTGTATCTATCCCCCGAACCTTGAAAGATGAAAGTTTGAAAAATCAGCCATTAATTTCTAGTTGATAGTTCAGAGTTCCTCGTTCCCAGTCTCCAGACTAGGAATGTTCCCTGGGAGGTAGAACCTCCCCTATTTTCGAGACCGAGCCTCTGGTTGTGCATTCCCACGCGGAGCATGGGAATGAACCAAATCGGACGGTGAAACCCAGCCCTGTTGAGGTGAAATTACAGCAGTTATCGGTATTCTGAAGTACAGATATTAATGATATGATCAATCTAGGTCAAATAAGATATTCAAGATTATTAAACGCAGATAAACGCAAACGAGGGCAGATAGACAGGAATGTATTAGGTTTAAATAACAAAAACATAGTCATATTTAGTCAAATATTAACAGATATGGCACAAAAATATGATAAATTGTGGTCTGCTTATGTGATACAAGATGGGTCCGTGTGTGATATAAAGGTAAAAGTAGTTCGGAACTCTATCTGATGATAGAAACCTTTGGGGTGCGGCTTGTAGCTAGTCCTGTAAGGTATAGGCGTTACCAAGCTAGAAATATTTGACTATATTTTTAGTAACTATTAATCGCCTTCGTCTTTCTGTGTAGGCTTACATAAATTCAGTTTTAGAATATTGCCAGGAAAATTTATGAAATTCTATGATAAGCTAAGTGGAGCGATCGCCCAAAATCAAAGTTTACTGTTTGTAGGACTAGATCCTAATCCAGAAATGCTCCCTGAGCGATATTCCCAGAAATCACATCCCAATACTATCATTGTCTCGACGTTCAAAAATAAAGCTTAGTAATTTTTATCACCAATCAAAGCAGGAACAAAGTTCTAAATGAATGCCTTATGTTTTCATCATTCCCTAGTTAATAAAAAAATTCCTATCCTTGTTGATAGCACTGATATAAATTATTATTTTCAAAAGCAAGGATATCAAACTATTTTATTTGATGATTACGATTTTGCTAGTCAACAATTGGCATTTGCTGTAATTTCAGATTATAGTTATCATGATCGACTTATACGGCTATCCCATACCGCCAAAAGTACGCTTGTGTATCTACTAGCAGTTAGGTATGATATAAATCCGCAAATCATCGCTTATTCATTCGAGCAACTTCTCTCTTGTGATCTAACACAAGTATTAGAGTTAAGAGCTAACACTTATGAGCAAATTGCTGAGGTGGAAGATGAATTATACTTATCTGATCATAGAGGAACTAAATTAAAGTGCTTATTGTCAGAAAGTTTAGAAGTTATAAATACTGAAGATGAGTTAGAATCAGGATCGTTTTACTCCATTTCTGAAATGCTAGAAAGCGGAATAGTCAATATTCAAAGTGATAAATCAAGTTTTTCACTAGATGGAACTTTCTTTTTTGATGGCATAATTTACGCTTGTGCAAACCCACAAGTGAGAGAACGTCACCAGGATGCTTTGACATATTTACTTGAGAAGGTCAATTCAAGTCAAGAAAAATATATTCATATTGAAGATAATACTATAACTCATCTCATTTTAGATGGTAGGGATGAAACTTCCATATTACTGGAAATGGATTATGGTTTAGAACGTAACTTGAGTTTTACTGAGATAGGCTTTGGCTGTAACAAAAATATTGAAAAAAATCTGAATTGGCAGATAAACTCCATTATGAATCAAGGAGTATATGGAACGCATATAGGAATAGGTATGGCACAGAAATCTCCCTATATTGATTTTATTTCTCAAAGTATAAAGATTATTTAATGCCGGGAGAGGGTTGGGGAAGGGGTTCTTGTATTTTTTTGTGCTACGCATCTTTGCAAAACATCCTTTTTTTTTGACTGTAGCTCTAAACTCTGAAACTTTAGTTTCTTGTCTGTTCCCTGTTCCCTGTTCCCTGTTCCCTTTTTTGTAAAAGTTGTGTCAATTTTTATTCTTTTGTCTCAAACATGGGATCGAATAAGACAACACCATGAAGATAAGGAAACATGGCCTGTGTCGGAAGACGATCTTGGTTTTTCGCAAAAATATACCAAGTTTGTCTAGGACGAAACCAGGGGATTGAAATTCCCACAAGCCCGGCATCTTGTGCTAACTTTTTAATTGTCGCTGGACGAATTGTTACACATAGAGGATATTCCCAACCATCTCCTTCCATGTCGGAATCCCCCTCCATAAAAGTAGCAACGATAAGACCATCAGGTTTCAAATGTTGAGCAAAGTTCTGTAAACAAAGACTTACTAAATTAGTCCTAGTATGAGTTAATACGGACTGTGCGAGGATAAAATCAAAATCGGTTTCAAAATCAGCTAAAGAGAACTTATCGTTATAACTAAAACACGGTTTTTTGATGCGAAGGAGATCCTCTCCAACTTGGAACTTTATAGCATCCTCGATTAACCACTTGTTGGGTTCTACTCCGTAATAACAACCTTCATCAAGGTAAGGTAGAAAAAGCCGACCTGCACGGAGCGAACCACAGCCAAAATCGAGCAATTTATGCTGAGATCGGAGACCTAGTGTACAAAGCAACCGAAATTGAGACGCTCCCATGAAATCGTACTCTTTTGCTGGTCCTACATAATCATTGTAGTTTTCTCCAGCAGTTATTTTTAGATTCGCCATTGATATTTTTAAATTAATAAAGGTATTCTGCTAGGATAGCAGGCTACGAGTTGATCATATCCAAGTAATTTCAGGAATAAAACCGGATATTTATATAATAATTAAACCGGATATTTATATAATAATTAATACGCTTTTTGTCATCAGCTTATTCTATTAATAATTGACCAGTAATAGTCATACCCAAACGCTGAAGATAATTGACAAATAAACCATAAAAGTCAATGCTTATAGGCTGAACATTAGTCACGAGGAGGCAGAGATTGTTAGAATAACGAGATCATACAAGTTATATTCATTAGCATAGTTGTATTGTGCAAGCGGACGTAATATAAAGGGTTTTTTTGACTTAAAAACTGCAAATTAAACTTTAATTACCTAATCCATCTTTTATTTATTAAAAAATGTAAACATTTTGAACATTGATCTTGTTAAATCAAACTGATGCTGATATGGTGATATCAACGAGTTAAAAAACAACTCGCAAATTAGTAGCTAAAATTGCAAATTTTCAGGAGAAACTAAAATGAACGCTAAGAAAACACAAAAACGTAAACTTGAACAAGTTAACAAAGAAACCCGCAGCAATCTGGGTAATATTTAAAAGAGTGCAGAAAAACCAATTATTTATATTTCACTAGGATCAGTGACATCATATAATTCTAAAACCTTTTTTTATCAACAATGTTTACAAGCTTTTGCAAATAGTGAGTATACGGTGGTAATGTCTGTAGGGAAATTTATAGATATTGCTGAATTGGGAAAAATTCCCCCTAATTTTATTGTCAGTAACTATGTACCTCAAATGCAAGTGCTTCAACAAGCTAGTGTTTTTATTACTCATGGAGGAACTAATAGCACTTGGGAGGCATTAATTCACAAAGTACCACTGGTTGTATTTCCCCAAGGAGGCGATCAATACTTAGTAGCTAATCGTGTAGAAGAATTAAATATCGGAGTATGGGTAAAACAGAAAAATATTGCTCCATTGAAATTGCGATCGCTTGTTGAGCAGATTATCAAAGATGAAAAAATTCGTAGTAATATTGATCTATTAAGTGATTCTTTGATAACATCAGGTGGCACGCAAAAAGCAGTAGATAAAATTTTAGAATTTAAACAGAGGAACAGCATTTCTCATGTTTGGCAATAGCACAAATTTTATTATCTGCATTAACTAAGTAAATTATAATTAACAGCAAAATGAAACTGACAACAGAAGCACTAAAAAGTTATGAAGAACAAGGATTTTTGTTCATTCCAGAGTGTTTTAGCCGTGAGGAAATATCAGTAATTTGTGATCAACTTCCCATTGTCATGGACGATGAAGCAGTTGGTCGTGTTTTAGAAGATGATCAAAAAACCTTACGCACTCTCTATGGAGTTCATCTCAATAACAAAATTTTCCGAGATTTAGTCCGTCACCCTCGTCTATTGGCAGTTGCACAACAACTTTTTGCCAGTGACTTGTACGTTTTCCGTAGCAAAATCGTGATGAAGCCAGCTTTTACGGGAGGAATGTGGGGATGGCATCAAGACTCTGCATTTGCACAGTATTACGAACAAATTCCCTCACCAAAAGGAGGAAATGTCATTCTTTTCTTAGATGAAGTCAATGAATTCAATGGACCAGTATATTACATCCCAGGTTCTCATCAACAGGGAATACTCGAACCGGCAACTTCTGCTTCAACTACTAACTCATCCTTAGCGATCGCTCAAGAAACGATTGCCCAATTTGCATCTGTGCAAGGAATTGTCGCACCGAAAGGCCTAGCAGGGTCGGTTTTGTTCGTACATTATGATACATTACATGGTTCCGTTGCCAACATTTCTCCCTGGGACCGCCGGAACTTTGTGATCACCTATAGCAGTATTGAGAACAGCGCCCTTCCCAACAAACAAAGACCAGCCTTCTTATCAAATCCTGATCTCACGCCATTAATAGCTCTTAGTCAAGACGAACTTGATCGCATATTTACTCAACAATAAACTTATATTAGTAAAAATTTATACAAAAAATACAGTTATGGGGATCACTTGGAGTCGAGTTGTAATGAACCGGGAAACGGCGAAGCTACTAGAGAATTTACCGTTTTCAAAATGGCGAGTATTAGAAGTTTCAGGCAAGACTTGGGAAACTTTTGGGTTTCAAGAGTATGAAAATATCCACTATCCAGAATATGATATTTGTTCTGCACCCTTGCCAAAAAAGTTTGATTTAATTATTGCAGAACAAGTTTTTGAGCATCTATTGTATCCCTATCGAGCCGGTCGCAATATTATTTCCATGCTTTCCCCAGGGGGGTATTTTCTCATCTCCGTTCCTTTTTTGGTAAAAATTCATAACTACCCTATAGATTGCACACGCTGGACGGAAACTGGACTCAAATACTTTCTCCATGAATGCGGATTTCCTCTAGATAACATTCAAACTGGCTCTTGGGGAAATCGCCAATGTATCATTGCTAACTTCTCTCAATGGGTCGAGTATGATCCTGTTTCTCATTCCCTAGATCAGGAAGCAGAATTTCCTTACCACGTCTGGGCATTAGCGCATTTACAGCAAGTTTAGCTTGAGTGAGGTACACCTTATGCGGGCAAGATGCCCGCACCACAAGAGTTTTATCATTAATATCTGGACTTCATAATACCGGGAACTGCTGTATAACATGAGGCTGGAGTAAATATAGCAGTTGCTAGATAAATAAGAATTTACTGACAATATTGCCAAGATATTAACAATTCAGAACGATGAATTTTACAATCCCTCAAGAATATAACTTCCTATCTCGCTTTTACCGACTGGCATTTACGAATATTCTCTCTAGTATTGTTGTGCCGCTATCGGGTTTAATAGACTTAGCTTACTTGGGACATTTACCTGATATCCGTTACCTAGCGGGAGTTTCTTTAGCCACAATTCTCTTTAGCTACTTATACCGAGTTTTGAATTTTTTACGCTCTTCCAGCAATGGCATGACAGCACAAGCTGTAGGAACAGATGATCCAGAAGCCATACTATTAGTTTTACTGCGGAATGGTCTGATTGCTTTGGGGATAGGTACACTTATCCTGATTCTTCAGTACCCTTTACAACAAGTAGGGTTTACCTTCTTAGTGGGTGCAACAGAGGTAAAGGATGCAGGTCTTGACTATTTTCAGGCTCGTATTTGGGGCGCACCTGCGGTTTTACTTAACTTTGTCCTAGTTGGTTGGTTTTTTGGCCGAGAACTTAATATTTTTGTGGTGCTGATATCTGTAGTAGAAAGCCTAACTAATGTAGTGCTGGACTACTTATTTATTATTCGCTGGGGTTGGGCTAGTACAGGGGCTGGTTTAACTACAGCTATTAGCCAGTATGTGGCATTATTTATAGGTTTAATTATAGTTTGCTTCCACATTGATTGGTCAATTGTATCAGGTGTAATCCCAAAAGTCTTGGATTGGTCAGCTATTAAAGCTACCTTTAAGCTAAATGGAGATATGTTATTGAGGAGTTTGTCCGTGGTCTCTACCTTTGCCATTTTTACTGAACTCAGTTCGGCAATGGGAACAGAGATACTAGCGGAAAATAGTGTTCTTATTCAAGCGGCAGCTTTTAATATGTTTGTTGTTCAAGGAGTGGGATTTGCCACCCAAAGCCTCACGGGAAAATTTAAGGGACAAGGTACATTACAGCAGCTACAACCATTACTAACTGTTAGTCTACTCACTAGCTTCTTACTTTCAATTCCCATTGCTATCTTATATATTCTCTTTCCAGAAACTATCTTTGGACTATTAACCAACCACACTGAAGTAACTGAAAACATTTCTGACTATGTCAGATGGTTGTTACCATTTCAGGGGTTTTTTGCAGTTAATGTGATTCTGGAAGGATTCTTTGGAGGTTTAACCGCAGGAAGAACGTTACGTAATTCTGCCGTCATTTCCTTTGCAGGAGGTTTCATGCCTATAGCTATAACTGGCTGGTATTTTCACAGTAACCATCTTTTATGGTTAGCAATGATATTATTTTCAATAACCGCTATTGTGGTTTTTTCATTTAAACTATTAGATACATTTACAAGTGAGATAAAAATTCCTACCGTTTCTCCTACAACTACTGAATTAAGTTAGCTCAAAGGATAATCATAGCTCGTCAACAACGAAAATTTACTGCCTTAGAGGATGTAGATAAAATACCGGCAATTAGTGCTAAAATTTTAGCAAATGGGAAGGAATGATAACATTGACCGCAGATGAACACAGATAAATACAGATAAATGCAGATAGTCATGTTACCATTGATGGTAGAAAAATTGCATATCAAATCAAATTGCACGACAGTTTGGTATTTTGGTGAATGCTTTAAGGTTAAATAAAATATATTGCCAGATATTGCCAGGAAAATTTATGAACTTTTATGATAAGCTAAATGGAGCGATCGCCCAAAATCAGAGTTTACTGTTTGTAGGACTAGATCCTAATCCAGAAATGCTCCCTGAGCGATATTCCCAGAAATCAGATCCCAAAAGTATGATTGATAGTCTGTGGGATTGGTTGGAATTTACTATCGCCCAAACCAGTGATTTAGTATGTGCTTATAAACCCACTCTGGGATTTTACGCAGCTTTAGGTATTCCAGGATGGGAATTACTACAACGAACTTTAAAAGCTATTCCTGCCCACATTCCGATTATATTAGATGCCAAACATAGCGATCTCAATACTAGTACAATTTTCGCTAAAACTGTTTTTGAAGAATGGCAGATTGATGCGATTACATTGAGTCCTTATGCGGGACAGGATCACGTAGCACCCTTTTTAGTTTATCCAGATAAAGCCGTTTTTATTTTGTGTACAACTTCTAATCCAGGTGCTGTGATTTTGCAGCAATATCCTACAGCGGAATCACCTTTTTATTTACAAGTAGTCAAAGAAGCAAAAAATTGGGGAACACCTGAACAACTGGGTTTAGAAGTAGGAACTATTCAGCCAGACATTTTAGCAAAAATTCGCAAGGAAGCACCAGAAAGAACAATTTTAGCCCGCAGTATTTGGTCTGAAGGTGGTAATCTAAAAAACTTGCTATCAGCGGGATTAAATTATCATGGTGACGGATTACTTCTTCCCGTTTCTCAAGATATGTTAGGAAGTGAAAATCTATCTACTCAACTGCAATCTTTAAGGTCGGAAATTAATGATCTCAGAACTGAAATTTCCCAGGAAAACTCCGTTTGTTCTGTCTGGTTTCCTGATGTTTGTTTGTTAAATCAACACCGACTTTTAGATTTGATTCTACAACTTTATGACATTGGTTGTATTATGTTTGGGGAGTTTGTCCAAGCTTCTGGAGCTACATTTCCGTATTATATAGACTTACGCAAAATCATTTCCAATCCCCAAATATTTCATCAAATAGTGATTGCTTATGCAGAGATTCTCAAAGGACTAACTTATGATAGGATAGCGGGTATTCCCTATGGTTCTTTACCTACTGCTACTGGATTATCATTACATCTAAATTCCCCGATGATTTTTCCCCGCAAAGAAGTAAAAGCACACGGAACCCGCAAGGTAATTGAGGGTAATTTTAATCCTGGAGAAGTTGTTGTAGTTGTTGACGATATTCTGATCAGTGGTAAAAGTGTCATGGAAGGAGCAGAAAAGTTAAAATATGCAGGATTAAATGTCAATGATATTGTGGTATTTATGGACCATGAGCAAGGGGTAAAAGACAGGTTGCGAGAAAATGGCTATCAAGCACACGCGGTTTTAACAATTTCTGAAATTACAGAAACTTTATATGCAGCCGGCCGTATTAGTGAGGAACAATTTAAAACTTTAGTACAAACAAATTAGACATTTCTGAAGCCCTATTCTGGCCTAAGTCTTGGGTAATAATGATCAGAAAAATAGGGTAGCTAAATCCGCACTGAATTAATTTACTAAATAAATGTATAATTTAATTTAAGTGCGAAAATTCTTTTTTAAAAGGTAATAAGGTTGACTTTCGCCGCTGAATGTGGGTTACAATGACAACAAACATCTGTATCCAAAACCCATCAAGAATTTTTGAAGCCGTGTTGAATAATATGTTCTTCTGTCCGGTGTCTGGTGTTGTCACCGCAAAATAAGCATGGACATGGATAGGTATATCTAGTATTGGTGTTCATCTTTTTTCACAATTAATCAATTCTGGTAAGAGTGGAGAAGTTACAGTGAATCCTCCTTCTGGTTGAGGTGTAAGCAGTAGTGGGATTTTGTAAAACATATTCTGATGGTAAGGTGTGGGTTATTATATGATCATGGTGCGTTATGAATTTACTCCTCACGCACCCTACATAATACTATTTCCTCTATCTCATATTCTGCTTTTTCTCAGCTTTAGGATCACGATTAGCGACAGCAGCTAATTCCGCATCCATTAAGGTTTTTCCCGTTGCTGCTAGGTAAACATCATCTAAACTTGGACGAGATTGGGCGATACCAAAAATTGGTAAATTGGCATGATTTAACACCTGTTGAATCGTGATTAAAACGTCATTTTGCGGTGTAACTACCAAATTTAGGGAGTTACCTTGGGCGCTATTGATGATAATTTCTTGCACAAAAGGTAAAGCTGCTAACAGGTTTTTGGCAGTTTCGGCCTCTTCTGGAGGTGAAAATTCGCGGATTCTTAAAGTAATGCGATCGCCTCCCACCTGATCTTTTAACTGAGAAGGTGTACCATTAGCAATAACCAAACCTCTATCAATAATTGCCACTCTATCAGCTAAAGCGTCAACTTCTTCTAAATAATGGCTAGTAATTACCACAGTAGTTCCCGCAGCCCGCAATTGACGCAAGAAATCCCAGACTACAACCCGGCTTTCAATATCTAACCCTACCGTTGGTTCATCTAATACTAAAACATCCGGTGCATGGAGTAAACCCGCAGCCAAATCTAACCGTTTACGTAAACCACCGGAATAAGTGCCAGTTTTTTTATCTGCGTATTCTTGTAAACCCAGTAAATCGAGAATAGTGTTAATTCGCTGTTTGATCACCTTACCAGGAAGATGATAAAGGGCGGCTTGTAACTGTAGTAACTCCCGGCCAGTCAAGACCTTATCTAAAGCTACTTCCTGGGCTACATAACCTAGCCTTTGACGGGCTAATTTGGGGTGATCTAGTACCGAAATGCCGGAAACTTCAATTTTGCCCGTATCAGGCGTTGTTAGCGTACACAAAGCCCGGAGAGTGGTTGTTTTCCCCGCCCCGTTTGGTCCTAGCAGTCCAAATATTTCTCCCGGTTGCACTTGAAAAGAGACATCCTGGACTGCGACCACATTACCGTAGCTTTTTTTGAGATTTTCGATGAAAACGGCGGCAGCCATGACAGCTATAATCCTTAACTATACAATTCGCAACAATCTATTTTCTATTGTACAAGTTGAGCGATCAAAGATCCCCGACTTCTTAAAGAATTCGGGGATCTCAATGGAACTTAGTCGGAAATACCTGCATCTCGAAGGCGTTTTTCTAACTCTTGCAAGCGTTTTAAGGCAGTTTCTTTTGCAAGTCGTTCTTGATTCGCTTCTTGTTGGGCAGTTTCCTTAGCAAGTCGTTCTTGTTCCTTAGCAAGTCGTTCCTGCTGCACTAACTCAGAACCCCAAAGTAGCAAATTACCATCTTGATTCCACCAACGTAACCAGTAACCTTGACGGTTTTCGCGTTTTCCGGGCCAAACACCAATAAATAATTCCATTTCAGTTAACCAGTAACGGTTATTTTCATCTGGAGATCGTAATTTATAGTGTCCATTTTCATGTAAGTGATATATTTCTAATTCACCGATATCTGGTTGAAAAATGATGTAGTTAGGAACTTGTAAAACTTGTTCATAATAAAACCATTTTCCGGGAGGATAAGTGTGTTTATTAGAATATTCACTACCATCGCTATCAGAAAGAAATTCCATAACCACCGCAGGAATTTGTCCCTGTTTATGGGGGGTGTAACTGCGTTGGATTTCTTCTCTAGACACTGTAATTTGCGGCACGTAAGCCCAGTCAGGGGCTTTGATGACAAATTTACCATTTACGGTGGCACAGATGCCGTAATTGGTAGTAGCGAGGGCTGTTTCTGGAAGTTTACCAGCCAGTTCTAGGCTTTCCGTGAGCGCTGCTGCTAGACTGGGTTGATTGACATTATCCACAGGTTCATCGTCTAAAACGAAGTCTTCGGGTAAGAGTTCCCAAGTGATTTTGGTGGTCGAAGCACTTACAACCATAGGAAACACAAATAAGGGATTAAATTCTAGTATAGCTTGTAATGGATATGACAATTATAAAATTCCTCCCATAGCTGGTAAAGAATTTTGGGATATGATTCATCTTGAATATGAGCTAATTGAGAACTCAGATATAAGTAGGTTGGCGTTAAAAATTGTCGTTATGACAAAATTGATCATGAATTTGCTGAGTTAGCTGCAAAGTAAATTCTAGATGATTAAATTTCATCAGGAGTATCATTACGAATACCTAATTTTTATAATTTTACTTTGTAAAATAAACTCATGGTAGGCACTTCAGTTAAAGTACCCATTACGAACCAAAAATAAATCCTAGTATTTTCGAGCCTAATAAAAATATGCTACATTAAATCTAAATAGTAAAATACTAATCCTATATAAACAAAATGCAAACTAATAAATATCCCTTTGCTCAAGAATTGATTACTGATATTGAAGGTAATATCAGAAAAGTAGTCATTGATTTTCACGACTATCTAAGGTTGCTAGAAGCTATAGAAGATGAAGGACTTATTCTAGCCATGAAAGAAGTAGAAAATGAGACACCATTACATTTAAATGAAGCTTTAGCGGAATTAGAAGAAGAGTGAATACCCAGTATCTACCAAGTTTTATTAAAGATTTAAAAGCACTCAAAAGTACACCTTACTATGAGTCTATTAAGAAATTTGCTTTTGAAGAAATAATCAAAATATCAAGTTTTGCAGAAATCACAAATATCAAAAAGCTTCAGGGATATGATAATGCTTATCGGATTCGTATAGGTGATTATCGTCTTGGTATTATTTTCGATGGTGAAACATTAATTTTTGAAAGAGTTTTACACCGAAAAGAAATTTATCGCTATTTCCCCAAATAGATAATTTCACAATAATCATACAAATACATGGATAAGGGTTTAGCAATGCTAAACCCCTACATAATTTATTGATTGTTTGTTACTAGAATACCTACTGCCAAACGTAGATAAGGATAAACAAAACAATCCAGATAACATCAACAAAGTGCCAAAATAAAGAAGTGGCATTTATGCCAAAATGACCATGATCAAAATTACCAGGAATAAAAGAACGTAACAAGACAATTAACTGTAACAGAATACCCGTAAAAACGTGCAAACCGTGAAAACCAGTTAATAGATAAAACATTCCTCCAAACGTACCAGAAGTAAAACCAAACTCTAAACTACTCCATTCCACAGCTTGACCATAGAGGAAATAACCACCCATAGCCATTGTTAAAAACAACAATAGACGATAACTCGTTAAATCATGTCTTTCCAGAGCTTTTTCTGCAAAATAAATCACAAAACTACTAGCAACTAAAACCACAGTATTAATGCTAGGTTCTTTGATTTCCAAACCAGAAACACCAGCCGGCAACCAATTAACAGCAGAAGTTTTGTAGATAATATAGCCAGCAAAGAAACTCAAGAAAATGACACTTTCCGATAACAGAAAAACAATAAAACCAAACATTTTACTGCCTTCTTCATCATGTCCATGCTCATGACTAACATGATCTAAATCATCAGGAGAAACAGAAACATCCATTGTTAAAAAACTCCAAAAACAGGAAAATAGTAATTAGGAAAAAAGTAATGAGAAAAACTATAGCGATTCTAAATAAGACCTAAAAAACTCTCTTCCTCCGTGTTCTCTGTGCCTCTGTGGTTCGTTAAAAAAAATCCTGAACACACATCAAATAGAATCGCTATATTACCCATTACTCATGTTCAGCAGATGCAATTAAATCCTCAGACTTACCATAACCATAAGGTTCGCAAGTAATCACCGGAATTTCCTCAAAATTTTCAACAGGAGGAGGAGAAGAAACAGTCCATTCCAAACCAATAGCCCG
>LJOT01000354.1 GCA_001672075.1 Anabaena sp. CRKS33 | reverse complement strand
TCAAATTTCCAAGTCCATTCAATACAAAAAATCCCATAGATCCATAGAAAGACTTCAAGAAAAACCAAATCAAGATAGTGAGGATTTTTCTAAAAATACTTGGTTATATGATTGAAATTAGGAATCACATCCCGGACTTATTGAAGAAATCTGGGATGTTGTTAATCAGATTATTTCCGAAATTCTAACATAAGTTGGCTGACAATTTCTGGTTGTTCTAAATGGGGAATATGTCCACAATCTTTAATCCAAATTAGCCGACTTTGAGGAATGGCTTTAGCGAATTTATTAGCGTCCCCAATTCCTAATATTTTATCATTATCTCCCCATAAAATTAAAGTTGGTTGTGCAATTTTGGCCAGTTGTGGAAATTTAAAAGCACCATAACCGCCACTTTTCGTAAAAGCAATTAAAGCTTGAGTCCAATTCGGCATTTGTAAATGTAATGCCCCGCAGTATAAAGTATCCGCAGAGATTAGACTAGGATTTTGATAAGCAGTTCTACAAATGCGATCGCGTACCTTGGGATTTCGTAAAAATTCCGTAGCCCAATAATCCAAAGGAGGAAATATATACTTACTTAATGGGGAATTAGCTTTCAAACCCGCACTATCAATTAATACCAGTTTTTTTACTGCTTCTGGATAAGTGAGGGTAAAATCTATAGCCGTCGCACCACCCATAGACGCACCCACCAAAATCACAGGCCGATTAATTAAAGTTTGCCAGAAAGAGAAAAGATGAGTTTTAATTGATTCAGGACTATAAGTAATTCCCGGTAATCTATCCGTAAAGCCAAACCCTAATAAATCCACCGCCCAAACTTCATTATTTTCAGCCAGTAAAGGCAAAATTCGCCGATATTCAAGGACAGAACTATCAAAACCATGGATTAATAAAATCGGTGTACCACCCTGACCTTGATGGACATAAGTAGTATCAATAGTTGCATTTATACAGGGAACAGCGATCGCCTGACGTTGGATATTTTGGGCCAAAGCGATAGATGTGGTTTGTGTGAGTTGCCCAACTGTGGGGGGGAGAAAACTTGGAAACATAAAATCCAGTTTACATCAGCGCGTACCACTTGCAGCAATACCCAGTAATTAATTAAAAAAGAAAATTTCCACAAAAATAAAAATCGGTACACAATCCTCGTAAAATGAGAATCAATTATCCCTAACGTAGGAGATTCAGCCCATGCCAATGGCAGTTGGCGTAATTGAAACATTAGGTTTTCCCTCGGTTTTAGCATCAGCAGATGCCATGGTCAAAGCAGCGGGTGTCACCATTGTGTACTATGGTATCGCCGAAGGTGGTCGCTTGATAGTTGCCGTCAGGGGACACGTTGCCGAAGTCCAAACAGCCGTGGCCGCAGGTATTACTGCGGGTGAAGAAATCTATGGTGGTCAGGTTATTACCCACTACATTATTCCCAACCCCCCGGAAAACGTAGAAACTGTCTTACCCATTCACTTCACATCGAAATCCGAACCTTTCCGTATTTTCTAAGTAAATGCGCTATCAAAAATTGAAGTCTTCCTTCATACAAGTAATTTGTAGCCATCTATAACTTTATATTCAAAACAGGAGATGAGAAATGTCATTACAGGCCGTTGGATCATTAGAAACTAAGGGTTTTCCCGCTGTCCTCGCAGCAGCAGACGCAATGGTAAAAGCAGGACGAGTTACCCTAGTAGGTTATATCAGAGTTGGTAGCGCCCGCTTTACAGTTAACATTCGTGGTGACGTTTCCGAAGTGAAAGCCGCTATGGCCGCTGGTGTAGATGCTGTAGAAAAGGTTTATGGTGGTACTTTGGAATCTTGGGTAATTATTCCCCGTCCCCATGAAAACGTAGAGGCTGTATTGCCAATCGCTTATACAGCAGAAGTACAACAGTATAGAGACTCCGTAGAAAATCCCATCATTGCTGCCTCTAACAGAGGTTAATTGAATACTTGATCAATGGGTAAGGGGTAAGAGGATGAATGCAGTAGTCTAAATTAATACTGAAATCGGCCATGGTCAATCACGGCTACACAGATAAAACCTGCTTATACAGGTGAGAAATCCTTGGTTTTTCATTAGTCCACCCAAGTGAAACTGGCTTGGGTAGTAGCGAATTTATTCGCTTTTAAAACATCTTCTCATAAACATCTAGAGGTAAAGATTGTAGAGCCGAGAATCCCTAAAAGAAGAACCTCTCTACATCCTTTACCGACAATGTCTATTAAATCATCTATTCTTATCTGCGTTTATCTGCGGTCAATCACCTTAGAAATCTGATACATAATAAATTAGGAGTTATTAATTGCCACTAAATCGCCAAATCTAATTTCGAGGAGTGCAATATTGCTATGACACAAAATGGGGCAAATATAGCTCAATATTGGCAACAACGACTGGCTACAGACTGTCCAGAACAAAGTCAGGCTAATAGAGAAAGTATTATTTCCTGGCTGTTGGGAATAGATTTAAACTGGTTTAATTTACTTAACCCCAAAGAATTAGAAATTGCTAAACAAGCAATAGAATATCGGTGGCGAATTTTGCAAAAACGCTATTTAGGAATGAGCAGAGAAAAGGCTTATTGTCAACTTATTAATCGTTTGGGTAGCGTAGTTACGATTAGAAATAAAATTCAGTCTTGGATATCTCTAAGCAGAGATCGTCAGCGTACTGTTGTTGATGTACTTCAAGAAGTGCTTCAGGAATTATTACAAAGTGATTCCTATATTCAACAACAAATGAGCCAAATTAGCGCATTAACAACAGATAAAAAATTGCGAGATATGTTGTTATTTGCTAGTATTGAAGAATATTGTTTACGTCCAGTTCGCAATCAACCAATATTAATGTACAGGTTTGTTAATTACCTAAGAAGAATCCAAAGAGGAGGCTTAACACAACTACCTACTGGCGAATTAGTGAAACTTGTTTCCCCGGAGATTATAACGGAAAATAACGATCATCCTGTTAGTTTAATTGATAATCAAGCGATCGCACAATATGAAGAGATTGAATATTTAGAAGAACAACAAGCTAACCGTCAACTAGTCCAAGAAGAATTTGCAGAATATTTATTAGCAAATATTGGACAACTAGCTGTAGATTGGTTGCAGTTATATCTGCAAGGTAAATCTCAAGAAGAAATTGCCAAACAACTTAATAAACCTATTAAAGAAGTATATCGTCTCCGAGAAAAAATTAGTTATCATGCTGTGCGAATTTTTGCGATTAAACGTCAACCAGAATTAGTAGATAACTGGCTTTCTGCATCTTTAAAAGAAGATAATTTAGGGTTAACTGCAACAGAATGGCAACAACTTGAAGAACAATTAACCCCTTTAGCCCAGCAAGTTCTCGATCTGTGTAAAGCTGGTAATTCCATGGAAGAAATAGCCCAAAAACTACAATGTAAAACCAATCAAGTTCTCAGTGAATGGACTAAAATCTATCTGGCAGCCCAAAAGCTGAGAACTAATAATCATCATCCCTAAGAATCAAGAATTATCAATCACGCCCATTAAAAGTTTATTAAGTTTAT
>LJOT01000076.1 GCA_001672075.1 Anabaena sp. CRKS33 | reverse complement strand
ACTCGTAAAAATCAGGAGAAATGTAATCTTTCCGCAAAGGCCAACCTACCCAATCTTCTGGCATCAAAATCCGCTTTAAGTTAGGATGACCTTCATAGAAGATACCATACATATCATAGCTTTCCCGTTCTTGCCAGTCCGCTGTTTTCCAAATCCAGTAAACTGAAGGGACAACGGGATTTTCCCTCGGTAAAAACACTTTTACTCTGATTTCTTCAGGACGGTCAGCATTATCGCTGACTTTCAGTAAATGATAAACACTTACTAGGTCTTCTCCCGCTCCCAAGTCAATACCCCCCTGAAACTGGAGATAATTAAACCCATAAGCATACAAAGCTGTAGAAATGGGTAGTAGAAAACTTGCAGGGACTTTAATGATCTCTACTCCGTTAGCATCAAGTTCTAAAAACTCATGGGAAAAGCCATTTTCCGTCAACCATTGGGACACTTTACCGGCTTTGACTAGAGACGCTTCCGCTACGGGAACTGGTTTAGATTCTTCAGCCACGCGCTTGTTCCTCCTTCTGGGTCTTTGCTGTCAACAAAGCTGGGGGTACAGCCATACCAATTGCTTCTGTCAATTCTTTGGGAGGATTGAAACGGGTTTCTGACTGCATATACTTACCAGTTAAGATTTCGGGAACTGGCTTCAGATTATGAGTTGTACTGTAGTAACGGTGAACTTGCTTGATGTTATCCCGTTCTTGCATAGAATCGTTAGCGATTTTTTTCCGCAGTTTAATAATTGCGTCAATAATCGCTTCAGGACGAGGCGGACAACCAGGTAAATATACATCTACGGGGATTAGCTTATCCACTCCGCGTACTGCTGTGGGTGAGTCAACGCTAAACATCCCTCCAGTGATTGTACAAGCACCCATGGCAATTACATACTTAGGTTCGGGCATTTGTTCATAAAGACGCACTAATTGGGGTGCCATCTTCATGGTAATTGTTCCCGCAGTGATGATTAAATCGGCTTGGCGGGGGCTGCAACGAGGAATTAACCCAAAACGGTCAAAATCAAAACGAGAGCCGATTAAAGCCGCAAATTCGATGAAGCAGCAAGCTGTACCGAATAGTAAAGGCCACAAACTAGAAAGCCGCGCCCAGTTGTAAAGGTCATCAACGGTAGTTAAAATGACGTTTTCTGACAGTTCATGGGTGACTGTAGGGCGTTGAATGGGGTTGATGATTTGCTCTTTGTCTGGGGTGATGATATTAGAATTTACGACCATTCTAAGGCTCCTTTACGCCACGCGTAAACTAAGGCGATGATGAGTATGGAAATAAAGATTAGGGCTTCGATAAATGCCAATAAACCCAGTCGGTTAAAAGCAACTGCCCAAGGATACAAAAATACTGTTTCTACGTCAAAAACAACGAAGACCAGGGCGAACATATAGTAGCGAATGTTGAACTGAATCCAAGCACCGCCAATGGGTTCTAGTCCGCATTCGTAAGTAGTCCGTTTTTCTAGACTGTTACCAACGGGTCTAAGGATTTTTGAGGCTGACAGCGCTAGGACTGGAACTAGGCTACACAAGATAAAAAAGCCTAGAAGATACTCGTAACCGCTAAGAACAAACACAATGGTTTTCTACCGCTAATGGTGTAAGGGGATAAGCTATCAGTTATCAGACTTATAGTTTTGATAGGTTTTTCCTGATAACTGTCGATTGCATTATATGGATAATGTTCTTTTACATTATATCTTTTAGGGCTTTCTGAAATATGGGAGACAGAAGGGTTTATATTAAAATAGTCAAATCAATAGTTATATAAGATATATACTTGTATTCTCTTAAACACTAGGGTTTATTTTAATTTATAAATTTACTTCTTGTATGTGCTGTACCTTGGACATCTCCCATCAAGATTGTAGAAAAGTCTAAGTTTGGTTTTCATAAACTACATCGGAGATTTATATCCCCGACGTAGTTTAACGGAGTATAGACGTTCAATAAGTCACTGGTGAACCTTCTAGCTTACTTAGCAAAATTAGCTAGGTATTATATTTTTAAGAGAACTAATGCTAGGCGCGAAGAAGTATTCACCACCTTTAAAATGAACCCAAAGATTAAAGTTAGAGATAGTCTGTGTTGTTTCGCTGCCCCATGCTATTGGATACTTTTGTGTTCTGTTAGCTTCATTAGCCCGACCATCACCAGGTTGGGTTTGACCTATAATAGGATCTACTCCCACATTCACCTGAACAAAATTATTGGCATTAGCCCAAGCTGATTGCATAAAATTAAATTGATTGGAGATATCAGCTTGAAAGCATAGGAAAAATAATCCTGAACCGATGATTGGTGGGTCAAAACCTTTTTGCCCCCATTTCTTCCCATCCGGTAATGATTGATAATCTACTCCATAACTAACTGCACGACGAGCAATTCTATGGTTTCTTTCTTTTTCTAAAGCCTCCTCAAATGTGTCTCCAGATGAATCTACTCTTCCTGTATCTCCTCTCGGATTAGTTTTGCGGACGTGAGTATGAAATGGACATTTTAATCCCTGTGTATCGTTGTCATAATTGAAATCGTCAAACTCACCTGCTTTAGTATCATCTGGTAACTCTGTCCGTCTTAATTCCGAACCTTTCATTGTTAATGGTGTTCCATCTCGAAAACGTCCCATCATTAATGCTGCACCTAATTCGACATCGCCTTTTATTTGAAGTCCTGATTTATCCTTTTTAAGGTCAGCGAGGTACTCTTCAGTGTCAATAAATGCTTTCACATCTTGTTCGAGTTTTCGACACACTAAATAACTGCCATAGCTATCTTCGCATTTACCATTAGGATCTTTAACCAAAACTAGACTAAGAGGAGCGCGAGAATCCCATTTACTCTCCTCCCATTTCTGATGAAAAGTCTTGCTTTTGGCTCTTTCGATATCTCTTGTGAGAAATAGAGGTTGACTAATACCATCAATGAAACCAAAGTGTTCAATATGCTCACCTTGTTCATTTTTGAGGATGAAGCCATCTTCTCTATGAACAACTTGAACTAGACGATAGAGGTCTCTTGTGATTTTATTAACTGTTTGCAAAAGGCTAACTACATTATCATCAGCAATCAGCAATAAGGCATGAATTTCTTCTTGTAATCCTGGGTCCCATTTTTCAACTACTGGATCACCTAACAGGTTTCTGATTTTATCGTTTTTCATGCCAAATCGAAAAGATTCATCACCAGGAATTTGAAAGGGTTTAAATCCTAAATACTCATAACCTTTACGGGTGAGAAAGAAATTAACAAATGGATCACCTGCAATTTTTTTGTCTCGGTACGATTTCGCTTCCTCTGCTTGTTTCTGAGCAGATGTTATTTTATCTGCAAACTGGCCAATCCATTTTTTTAATTGTTGGACTTGACCGGGTTTGAATTGCAAAAACAAATGCACACTACTATCTCTTCCATGTCCTCTAAGAATATTTCCTTGTAAATCCTTGAGTAAAGCTGCATATTTACCGGGATTTTCAGGGTCAATACCGTTTTCAGGAACTGTTTGTAAATCTTCTTCTGTTAATGCCATTGTTGGGGACTCCTATTTTTTAGTTTGTTGATACACTGTTGCTATATTTAGTCACAGCAACAGTGAATGGAAAGATTATTGTTTCTATGCTTCTAGTTTTACAAACTTGGCTTCAGAGGGAACGCCAGATGAACTGACGTAAAACATCATATAGTAACCAGGCGGATACAAGTTGGCGTTTGTGGGAGCTGTAAAATCGAGAGTATATTCAGGTCTTGATCCTGTTAACTCACCGGCTGTTAAATTTGCCAGCCGTTGTCCAAAATCAAAAGAGTGAGTTCCTGAGCTTAATTTAATCAAAACCACAGAACCTACCTTAGAAGAATTCTGTTTTAATTGAATTTCGCTTGTTTGTCCATATTTCAAAATTTCAGGAGCGGAGACAATTTTTGGACGAGACCGCCCTGTCAACAAATAAGGAGGGGTAAAAATTTCTGCTTGCCAAGTTTCTGCCGGGACAAATGGTTCTGGATCACCATCTACAAAATATGTCTTGGGATCTTGGTAATACTTATCTAAATCGAATGTTTGTACATTCCCGTCCTTGTCTTTGAATTGAGGTATTGTGTAGTAATTTTTCGGATCTGGTAAAACATCAACATGAACTTTTCCGTCTTTAGACCTAGCTGCACGACTAGGATTACCACCAATAACTAAGACACGAGCATCAGGTAATAATACAGCATTATTGTGATACAACCTGGGGAATTTACCAGGATTCATGGCTTCGGTTTTATAACCACCAGGTGCTGATTTGTCAGCAGTCATCAACAGTGGTTCAAAAATAGGCTTGTATTCTCCATATTCACCACCATTAACTGTCAAGATTTGTTTGGTGGGGAGAATTACAGCCTGATTCATAGCACGGGGTTTACCAAGAAAATTAGGATATATTGTCCATTTCCCTTTCTCTCCAGGATTTTTGGGAGCAGACCAACGTTCTAAAGTCTTAGCAATTCTGACTCCTTTAGCTTTTAAATCCTCATTGTATTTACCCAAATAAGGACGGCCAAAGTTAATGTCATTAGTACCAATGATGCCTCCCATTAATAAGACATCACCTTCTTTATTAGGATCTAAGATTCCAGTTCCATAAACTTTGGATATCTCTTTTCTCTCAGGTCCAATTTCAAAACTGACAGCAAATTTCCCCTCACTATCTTTTGTGAGTGACATTAAGTAGGTTTTTTTGCTTTCATGTATTTCCAGGGGAGACTTACCTGCACCATCACCTGTAATTAATAATTTGCCGTCAGGGGTGGGAAAAATGCGAGGATAAAGGTCAATGCTATCGTAAGCATCTATTTTTCTAGAACCATTTAAAGTCTCTGTAACTGGGTTACCAGTTTCATCTGTAATTGGTTTACCATTTTCATCTTTCTTGACTACTGTATAAGTGTACTTATCTGTGTACTCGACTTTGGTATTGAAGGGACTATTTTCTACGTAAGTCAGATCAATATATTGAAACTTGTTAGTTTTCGGGTCAAAGATTTCAATTGAAGGGGTGATCTGATTGGGTTTGTCATATTTCAACCCAGAAAAAATAACTAGTTCCCCAGTTGCTAAAGTGATAGGAGTAGGATACCAACGTCCTTCTTTCAACTGACCAACGGTACTCCAAGTTTTATCTTGCCAGTTATATAAGTTTGTTTGTTTTGAGCCTTCAAATTTTTCTCCTGGGTAATAACGATGAGAACCACTAATAAATAGTACGTTACCATCCGCTAAATGCACGTTGGCTGAACAAAAAGGATCGTTGCTTTGTTTATTCTCTAGTGCGTTGGGTGAAGAAATGCGCTCAAATGTATTGGTTTTTGGGTCAAATAAGGCAGAATTATCAACTACTGCATTATCTCTTCCATTGACCCCATCAATAAATTTGTTACTTGTTCCCTCTTGAACTAATGTGTTACGGTTACTACTACCATTGACTATCAATACTTTACCATTGGGCAATAACGAAGTATGTACACCTTGCATCCATTGTTTGTTATCTAAAGGTAAGGGTACTGTTTGCCATTGTCCTTTGGTAGCAATTTCGATATTGGCTGAAGTAGCGTCAGCCCTGACAATGTCAGGATTGATGATCAATCCTAAACAAGTCAGTAAAATTATCAGAAACTTTACTTTTTTACTCATTTTTTGAGTCTCTGTACTGGTATTCTCAATATGTACTACGTTGTGTAAAACAAGAACAGAATTGTTATTTTTTTTTAATATTTTTGCTTTTAATATTCGTCTTGATTTGATTATTTGTCGCTATTTATACTCTAAGCACTTATTTGACTTTTTTCAGAACTGGGAGAGAAGTTAAATTTTAAGCAGTTTGCACTATATCTAAGGCTTGCTGAAGTTTTTCAGAGTTGATATTGTATTTAAATCCTTTTAGTGATAGAAAACTCCAGCAATTATGTCATAATTTGTAACGTATATTTAATAATTCCCCTGAAGCGAGACTATAAGCCATGAGTGAACAAGCTGAACAAGCTGTGGAAACTCCAGTATTAGACCGCTACGAGTGTCGTTCTTGCGGTTACGTTTATGAACCTGAGAAGGGAGACGACAAAAGCAATATTCCCCCAGGAACAGTTTTTGCAGAACTACCCGCAAATTGGCGCTGTCCAGTTTGTATAGCTAAGAAAACTGCTTTTGCGAATATTGGACCAGCAGGTACGGCCTCTGGTTTTAAGGAAAACTTAGGTTACGGTTTAGGTGTTAATACTCTCACACCAACTCAAAAGAACATTTTGATTTTTGGGGCTTTAGCCCTTGGCTTCTTGTTTTTTATTAGTCTCTACGGACTACAGTAAAAACCGCTATCTTGATTTACCGCAGCGAAAATCTCATTTAACCTGAACTGGAAAATCTCAGTAATACTGATGCAATCAATTGTGAAAAAGTGGCAAGGACTTTTTGCCGCGTTAATAGTAGTTATGGCCTGTATCGGGTGTAGTGGTGTTCCTTCTATTAGCTACAATCCCTGGCAGGTGATTAATGTACCAACAAAGTCGAAATTGCTAGATATTGGCTTTGCTGGTAACTCCCAACATGGTTATTTAGTGGGTGGTAATGCCACTCTTTTAGAAACTAATGATGGTGGTGAAACTTGGCAACCGCTAAAATTAGAATTGGATGATCCTAGATACCGTTTTAACTCTGTCAGTTTTGCCGGTCAAGAGGGCTGGATTGCTGGAGAACCTTCTCTCCTACTCCATACTACTGATGAGGGTAAGTCCTGGTCACGAATCGCTTTAAGCGAAAAGTTACCCGGTAGCCCCATTGCTATTACAGCAATAAGTACAAATACGGCGGAAATGGCCACGGATTTGGGGGCAATTTACCAAACTACAGATGGTGGTCAAAATTGGAAAGCTAATCTGGAAGCAGCATTTGGTGTAGTACGTAACATCGAGCGATCCCCTGATGGTAAGTATATCGCTGTTTCTGCTAAAGGTAGTTTTTACTCGACTTGGGAGCCTGGTCAAAATGCTTGGCAACCCCATAACCGCAATAGTTCCCGCCGTTTGGAAAATATGGGTTTTACTCAGGATGGACAATTGTGGTTATTGGCACGAGGTGGACAAGTTCAATTCAGTGATCCTACTAAACCAGAAGAGTGGCTAGAACCGGAATATCCAGAGTTGTCCACAAGTTGGGGTTTACTGGATTTGGCTTATCGCACAGCTGATGAAATTTGGGTTGGCGGTGGCAGTGGTAATTTACTCAGCAGCGCTGATGGTGGGAAAACCTGGACAAAAGACCGTGATGTAGAAAAAGTAGCGGCTAATTTTTACAAAATTGTCTTCTTTAAGCCCGATCAAGGTTTTATAATTGGCGATCGCGGCGTTTTACTCAAATATAACCCCAAAGCAGAGCCAACAGCAGCCCCAGCAGCTTAATTACACTCAACTCAACTGTGGGATGTAACTTAAGTCTCAACTTTGTAGGATAATAAACTCAATCATCGTTTTTGAGAAGGGAGTGAAATAAATGGCAGGTACCACTGGAGAACGTCCGTTTTCTGACATTGTTACCAGTATTCGTTACTGGGTAATTCACAGCATCACCATCCCCGCACTATTTGTCGCGGGTTGGTTATTTGTCAGCACTGGTCTGGCTTATGATGTTTTTGGTACACCACGTCCTAATGAGTATTTTACTCAGGTTCGTCAAGAAGTACCAATTGTGAAAAACCGTTTTGAAGCAAAACAACAAGTAGAAACCTTTATTGGAAAGTAATTTGACATCATGGCTAGCGGTAATAACATCAATCAACCAGTTACCTATCCCATTTTTACAGTCAGATGGCTTGCGGTTCATACCCTAGCTGTTCCTACTGTATTCTTTTTGGGCGCGATCGCTTCAATGCAATTTATTCAACGCTAGGAGTTAATCATGGAAAGAACGCCTAATCCTAATCAACAACCAGTTGAATTAAACCGTACCTCTCTCTATTTAGGACTACTCTTGGTCTTCGTACTGGGAATTTTATTTTCCAGTTACTTCTTTAACTAACTGGGCTTTTTAACGTCAGTTGCTAGTTAGGTAACAGATGGGAAAAAATTCTCAACTGACGACTGACGACTGACAACTGACAACTGACAACTGACAATTTTTGTAAGTGAGGAAAAAACTGTGTCTGGAAGTGGAAGAATTCCCCTGTGGGTCGTCGCTACGATCGCTGGTTTAGGTGTTATAACTGTTGTAGGTATCTTCTTTTATGGATCTTACGCAGGAATTGGTTCTTCAATGTAATGCTACCGGAAAAAAGGCAGCAATTAAAAATACAAAAGACTGAATTTTTGCTTGATCATCATTTTTGAAATCCTGCTTCAGAAATTATCATAAAAACCGCCTACCTCATAGAGATAGGCGGTTTTGTTAGTTTCTAAATAGGTAATTAGCGCAAAAAATAAGTAACTAATTACCCATAGCCTAATTAAGCAATATCTTCACTTTCAATGTATGAAAACAAAAACGCGAAAATTACTGCTGGTAAAACTAAGCCGGTGAGAGGAACGAAAATAGAAGGCAAAAACGAGGAATAAGCCAACACAGTGGGCAAAAATGAACTTGACATGATGATAAAGTCCTGTAAAGTCTGACTACAATTCAAATTGAGCTTACTGCAAAATCTTCCCTAATTTGCTAAATCATCAAGATTTTTAACAGAAGTTACCAAAAAATGCGGTTTAGCGGTTTTGATAGTAAGCTACTATTTGCTTAAATCTTTTTTTATCTTCCTCATGAGCGTTTGGTAGCCACGAAATCCATAAACCAGCAATTTGACTTTCGTTATAATCAAACTCTAAAGATGTTTGAGAAATTAATCCCACTTCTACCCCTGCTAACTGATTTAGATGCGCTGCTATTTCTCGATATACCGCCAATGGTAAACCAGGAAATTCTATTTTCTCTTGTATTTCCATATCTATAAATCTCTGACAAAATTTTCCTGCGGCTTTTGCAGCACAATATAATTCCTAACAGATGCTTTAGTTACAGATTTAGATTCTTCCGCAGGTTTTTCTCCCACCTGTTTGACAACTTCAATCCCATACTGTTCTAAAATTACAGTGGGATTACTGCCTTGACGCATTTCAATACGTTTCACCAACACGCCATTCATCAATCTTTGTCCCGGTTGTACATATCTACTGGTTGGCTCATTCGGTGCTTTAATAATTGCTTGGGGTACTTCACCAATCAAAACTACACCAGTCACAACAACGGCTCTAGCTATTTCCGGCTGTGGTGCTAGTGGTAGAATGGTTTTTTTTGTCGGTTTTCGCTCCATTGGCCTTGGTTGTGACGACTTGGATCTTACAGCGACTACTTTAGTTACTGGTTTAGCAACGGATTTACTAGCGAGTACGGTCTTTTTTGTCGCTTTTTGCTCCATTGGACTTAGTTTTGCCGACTTGGCCGTTGTATTTATTGGTTGTTGTTTGATTATAGTAGGGAAGGGCAATAATGTAGGAACTGAGATTTTTGTCCTTGAATCCACAATTTGCCCAAAAGGGTCTGTTCGTCCTTTTTGTATCACCAGCAATCGCTCTGCACCGTTAGTCGGTGGAATCAAAGTGCCAACAGATTCACGATTCCTGATCGGTCTAGCAGACACAATAGGATTATTCAACGCCAACTCTAAAGATTGTGGTTGTGTTATTTGCTGGGTAGTTGGTTGAGGACTAGCAGTATTAGTATTAGTGCTAGTGGGCGTTTCACCTATCGTACATCCAGTCAGCGATACGGTTGTTAAAATAGTTGCGGCTGCAATAGCTGTGGCTGTAATATATGAATTTGTAATCATTAACTTCTCTTCAAAACTATAGGAAGGTTCGTTTGTGGGGTGAATCACTCAGGCTTGAACTCAGTTCTTCAAAATACTTAGATATAAAGCACTGAATGTAGCTAAACAATATAAAAACTTCACCAGATTGATTAAGTGCGTGGTCTTAACTAACATTTGTTATATTACCAGCATCAACTAAAATTAACAACTAACTTTACCCGTCATCCATGATATTCTTCAACAATTCCAGCCCCTTCTTAACCCGCCTGGAAACTGTTACAACACTAATATTCAGAAGTTCTGCTACCTCTTTTTGGGTGAACTCATGAAAAAAAACATACTCAACAACTTCACGAGTCAGTTTTTCTAACTTAACCAGGGCTTGTTGCAAACGAATTTGATCTTCTTGGGCTAATTGGAAACTGCGATACTTGGGATCTGGAACTAATTCACCCAAACAAGTACAACTTTCTTCTCCATCTTTTATAGGTACATCTAGACTCAAGGGTGTGCGGTTAATCAATGCTAATTTAATTTCTTGCCATTCACTTAGAGAAATTTTCAATGCAGCCGCTAATTCACTATCCGTGGGTTGACGATGATATTTCTCACTCAGAGAACGACAAACCGCGACAGCTTTTTGTTGGATTTCTAGCCAGTGCCTGGGTATTTTCAGGGTGACACTTTTATCTCGCAAATAGTGTTGAATTTCACCACGAATGTAGGGCATGGCATAGGAACTAAAGGCATTTCCCTGGGAAAGTTCAAATTTCTCAATTGCCTTAATTAAGCCTATACAACCCACCTGTACCAGATCCTCATAGCTTTCATGGCACTGATTAACCCAATAATAAGCTTCTTTTCTCACTAGTCCAAAATTAAGTTCCACCAATTGATTGCGAACTTTTTCCGAGCGGGACTGCTGGTACTCTCCCAACAACTGTGAAATTTGATGTTTTAGTTCGTCGGTGGCTATATTAGACATAAAATTTGAGTTTTTAAGTGAATCTGTTGATTAACCCTTTCCTTGTTCTAGGCATCAGAACTCTATTCAAATAGACGTTCAGATAGATTATATGAATCTCTATGAAAGAAAATATTGGCGTTGTTAAATTTTATTAAACGGTTTAGTCCGCACAATTAATTTTCATAAAAGTGCTTTAGTGTTTTTTACTCAATTAAATTGAGTGTGTTTGGTAGTTAGTTAAACAACCGTTATATAGGAATCCGGTTTGATTCTGTGAATTTACTTGTGTGGTCAGTGAACAGGGAATAGGGAACATAGGAAGAAAGACATAATTGATACCTACTAATTCTTGTATGGCTACGCCACGCAAGCAAGCTATCAAAAATCAAATAGGAGTCCTATAGAATGAAAATATACAATTAGCAATTAAATAATAAACCGGAATTGTACCCAATTAAATTAATTAACGATGAGATTTACTTATATTTCTGGAGAATTTGAGAAGATTTAATGATTATTAGCCTGAAACTGTGATTACTTTTGTTTATATCGTATTACAAAGCTCTATCCCCTAGTTTCCAAAAAAAACCAAGCAGCACGTTTTTAGTAATGTGCTTCTTGGTTAAGGAAATTCCACAAATAAATTCTTAGGGAGGCTAGGCAAGATGCTGATTCTCCAAAATTTATTTTGTATACATCATGGATGTATATTAGGGTACTAATTTACCAAAATCTGGATATATTTTTATACTTCCATGATGTTGTATAAATATTTAATCAGTAATTTAGGCACGAGGCTCAATCCGACCGTAGAACAAACCACGAATCTTCACTTCTTTAGGTTCACCCGCGCCCAAATCTGTATCAGAAGGTTGTTCACTTTCAAAAGTCCCAGCGATTTCACCGGAAGTGTTATCAACTTTGGCTACCTGCAAAGAAATTTTGCCCTTGAGAACTTCTGCCCGCTTGACGTTAGTACGGGTTAATTCTTCATCATCAGCTTGGGCTGGTAAAGCCACAGCATTATCATAGCCACTAACAACACCACGACCTTTAGGATCTAAGAAAGCAGCACCACGATAGGAAGGGACCTTAAAAGTTCCTTCAAAGTCAGTGGATGTATTGATGCTAGTTAAATTAGGTTGTGTTTGTGCGACTAAATTTTTGATGGTAAATAAGAAAGGCACTAATTCACCACCGGGAAGCTTAACGGTGATAGCTTGGAAGTCAAGACCATCTTCTTCTGTAAAAGTCAAGCTATTATCTGAGTTGACGGTTAGCTGACCTTGTACTTGGTCAATGCTAGAAGTATATCTGGTCATAACTTTACCAGGGACAAATTCTGCTTCTTGACGTTTGTTAGCAGGTTCTTCTTTAACAAAGAAATTAGTTGGTTCTAAACAAAGTTCTTTGATAGAGTATGTTACGTTAGGATCAACTGCAATAGAACCACGGCTAGTTTCTGCTAGTTGGGGGCATTTGTTAGCCAACCCAGTGCCGCGAATTTGTTCGTAAGTGAGGACATCACTCACGCTGGTAGAGGGCGCATCACTACAAGCAGTGATTAGTCCCAAGCATAGAGCGAAGAAAGCAACAATTAAAGCGCGATACCTCATGGTCAACCTCAATCTCAAAAATTAATATCTAAGTTGTCAAACTGCTTTACTAAACGTACTTAAACGCATTGCGTTTCTGAGTCTAGAATTCAAACCATAGACTAAGCAGTGAACCGCATCCATTTGCGATTATGTATGTGTTGCCAGTACATACAATAAAGGTATTTGGACAAGGAAATTAGCCAGATCATACGACTTTTTTTAACTCAAAATCAAAGCACTCTAGTGATTAAATCCTGCTGTAAGACAGCACAGATTATGAAAAAGCTTTCTCTACCTTACCACCAAGGATTCTTGTTACCTGAGAATAGCCAGAAAGATATACGCCTATTTTAGGTTTATGAGGATATTATGCCAGTTGCATAACTTTTCCAGTATCCTATTAGTTTTATGGAGTAGAACCTTTAATGGAGTATGATCAAAATTTGGCCTGTGAAGATTTATCCTGGCAACTACAGGCGATTTCTAACGCGGTAAAAAATGTAGCTGAAACCTGCGAGGGGGATGTAATTGCTATATTGGCTGTGTTACGTCATTTAGAACAATTGCACAGAGAAATTCGGGATGGAGTGTTTCAGGAAAATTTGCCCGATAATCGCCAAAGACTGTACTCATTGCTCAGAAATATCGAGTCAGAGGGAGGTTGGCCTTATATTGCCCGTATGCGAATACAAGCTTTGTTAGTGAATTTGTCGCAGTCAGCTAGTGATGAGGATACTCCTCCCAACCACAGTCATGATGTTTTTCAATCCTCAGAATAGATTAACGTTAAAAATTGTTGTTGTGAAGAGGGAAGGGGGAAGAGACAAGAGGGAAATTTTACTTTTCTTTAGATACTGCGGTTTTTTGCCCCTCTCTACTGGGAGTAAGATATTAATGTAAATTAATGTAAATTAATTTACATTAATGTAGCTTTATGAAACCAAAGGCTGTAAAGAATTGTCTGCGGGCTGATACTGTTAGCAAAAGCTAATTTTCTGGAAAATGCCCACTATATGGCATAGATTTGATTGCTGGTATAAGTGAACTCAATATACAAAATAAATTCGATTGTGATTGACAAGGAGTACCAATGGCTGGAATATTATCGGTTTCTCGGACAAATTTAGCTCAACGTCGGCAGAAATTACGCCGTCAGCGACAAATCAAAATTATTCAGGCTATTTGGCGAACAGTTGCCGTGACGGGAATGGCTTCGGCTTTGTTGTGGCTGGCAATCCAACCAATGTGGGTATTAAAAGATTCAAAGCAAATAGTTATAAAATCTGATGCCAAAATCGAAATGACAGAAAAGAATATTTATTCACTGTTGGGGTTATCATCTCCTCAGTCTTTATGGCGAATTGAACCTTCCCTAATTGCCGACTCTTTAAAAAAACAACCAAATATTGCCCAAGCCACCGTTAGTCGTCGTTTATTTCCACCTGGTTTAATTATTGAAATCCAGGAGCGAGTTCCTGTGGCCATAGCCCAAATACGCAAAAAGCAAACCGCCACTAGTTGCGCGGTTGCGCCCTCTGCTGCGGGAAAGTCTGCTGATGTTAAGTTTTGTGTACAAAATAACAGTGCGGCTAATCAGCAAAGTGAACTAGGTTTACTAGATGCTAGTGGGGTCTGGATGCCCATGGCTAAGTATATGTCAATGAATCCTCAACGGAAATTACCCCAGATGATGGTGATTGGTTCTCCCTCACAATATAGGCCATTCTGGACTCAACTTTATGAAGCTATTCGTCAAACTTCTCTCAAGGTGACGGAAATTGATTTTCAAGATCCCACAAATTTAATTTTGACGACTGAATTAGGAATTGTGCATTTGGGTAGCCCTAGTAACAAATTATCTGAACAAATTGGGGTACTGGAGCGAATGCGCCATTTAGGGACTCAATTTAATCCTAGTAATATGAATTATATCGATCTCAAAAATCCTGCCATCCCATTAGTACAGGTGAATCAAAAAAAATCAGGCTTAGATATCAAAAAATCGGCACAACTGAATACAAAACCAATCCTCAACCCCTAAATACTGACATTTTCTTGAATTAAACTGAGGTTACTAATTTTATATTTTGGCAAATTGGCAAATTGGTGTATATTATACATATAGATGTCCAATTTCCCGGCCATTAGTTAAAAAATCATGGTCAGGGTTTGAAACGGTTGTCAAATCAATATCTGAAAATATTCTGAAAAAATATAAGGAGGTTATTAAAAGTTATTGGTAGGATTAAAGTTTATCGAAAAGCTAAGTAACCAGTCAAATATTCTATATGAAGTAGTTCCAGCAGATTTATGCTTAGAGATGGGTATGAGATCAATAAACATCTGGGGTTTTTTGGAACTATACTTTTTAGGAATAGGGGAAAGTTAGCAACATTAGCGTTTGGTATCGTGTACTATACAGCTAATTATTTTATTTCACAAATCCACCAAGAGAAAAATCGGCAAAAAACAAAATTTATACAGCAATAATCAAAGCTACTAGTCCATCTAAAAACGCCATAACCATTTTACAGCAAGTATTTGACTTTGAACCGTGACCTTTGTTGTTTCTGTCAAAGTTAAATTTTATGCCTGAATCAGCGATAAATTACTAGATATAGCCTACGACCTGATCATAGGCTGGTAAATAGTAAAAACAATAAAATACGATGCCAATTCTAGCAACGTCAAAATATACTTGATTGTTAAGTAAATCACACCGATAAAAGTCGTTTATCTATCCTTCGCAAATCCAATGACACTTGATAATAACCAAGGGCTAATCTATAATTCTCAAGCCGGAAACCAGCCAGGATTCTCTCTAGCAGTTAACGCCACGAATCCTTTTAATAATTCTTCTTTAAACTTCACCCAAGGTCAAGATCATAAGAGAATTTCTACTGAAAGTAGGAGTATTGGTGAAATTGTTCCGGGTCGTGTTGCTAACATCAAGGTGATTGGTGTCGGTGGTGGTGGTGGTAATGCTGTCAACCGCATGATTGAGTCTGATGTGTCTGGAGTAGAGTTTTGGTCAATCAATACTGATGCTCAAGCTTTAACTTTAGCAGGCGCTCCTAGTCGTCTACAAATTGGCCAAAAGCTAACTAGAGGTTTGGGTGCAGGGGGAAATCCCGCTATTGGTCAAAAGGCAGCGGAGGAATCTCGTGATGAAATTGCTACTGCTTTAGACGGTGCGGATCTGGTATTTATTACTGCTGGTATGGGTGGGGGAACTGGTACAGGCGCTGCCCCAATTGTGGCGGAAGTAGCTAAAGAAATGGGTGCTCTCACCGTTGGTGTGGTGACTCGGCCGTTTATCTTTGAAGGACGCAGACGCACCAGCCAAGCGGAACAGGGGATTGAAGGTTTGAAAAGTCGAGTTGATACTTTAATTATTATTCCTAATAATAAGCTCTTGGAGGTGATTCCTGAACAAACTCCTGTCCAAGAGGCTTTCCGCTATGCCGATGATGTGTTACGTCAAGGTGTGCAGGGTATTTCTGATATTATTACTATTCCTGGTTTAGTAAATGTTGACTTTGCTGATGTGCGGGCTGTTATGGCTGATGCAGGATCGGCTTTGATGGGCATTGGTGTAAGTTCAGGTAAATCTAGAGCTAGAGAAGCTGCGATCGCTGCAATTTCTTCACCTTTGCTAGAATGTTCTATTGAAGGTGCTAGAGGAGTTGTGTTTAATATTACTGGTGGTAGTGATTTAACTCTTCATGAGGTAAATGCTGCTGCGGAAACAATCTATGAAGTGGTTGATCCTAATGCCAATATTATTTTTGGAGCGGTAATTGATGACAGACTCCAGGGAGAAGTGAGAATTACTGTGATTGCTACTGGCTTTACTGGGGAAATTCAAGCCCCTTCAGTGCAAACTGTCGTTACTCCCAGAGTGGTTACACCTACTCCCACTCCTACTACTACCAGAAGACCTGCACCACTACAACCACCTGTTAATAATCCCCCCCCAGTTGCAGAACCACCAAAGGACAAACCCTCCTTGGATATTCCTGACTTTCTACAAAGACGACGGACACCACCCAGAAACTAATTCAAGTTATCAGGATTGGTAACACACCAAAATCTCTATAAACCTTTATTAAGAAAGGTTTAGAGTTGTTACGCACAATTTTTTATTCTCAATAAGAATTGTGTAATGTCTATATTTTCGTTCCGTATTGCGACTAAAGATATGTTAATAAACAAAATTCTCATTTCAAATTCTCCTTTTAATTTCTCTCTATAACTGGGTTTTATAATCTTTAATCCTGAATAGAAAAGCCAGATCCCCGAATTTTAGTATTGATTCAGCATTCATTGATATCATTAAGGAAAAAACGGGGATATCACACCTATTGTAGCTTGATTAAACCCCCTAAATTCTGACAAATTCATAACCATTATGTCCGACTTTAATAACGACATCAATAACTACATCCAAGACTTACAAGAAAATAGCCAACGCGGTGGAGAACGCAGTCATTACCCCAGTTTAAAACGACTAATTGAGGGTTTAATGATGGGGATTAATGCTAGAATTGAAGAAAAAGGTAATCAAGCAGGAATACCCGATT
>LJOT01000075.1 GCA_001672075.1 Anabaena sp. CRKS33 | reverse complement strand
TATGTAATTTTAAATAACTGATATTATCCATCATTTCTGCACCATAAGATAAATAACCAACTAATTCGGAATTATGTAAAACTTTATCATAAAATATCCCTTGATTATAAATTTCATTTTCAATTACTCCTGTTCCATACATTTTATCTAGCATATACTGGATTTGTTCATTGCTGATAATTGTAGGATAATGAGTAAACCAAATTTCTCGGCTAACTTTCCTTAGTTCTTCTAAATCAGCATTTAGTAACTTGGTAATAGTAATTAATGAATCATTCATAGTGAGAATTAGAACTTAATGAAAATTAAGTAAAATAATTTCTAAGCTGACAAACTTAATTTACCATTTAATTGACTATCGTTACCAAAAAAATATATAATAATTTAAATAAATCATCACCAGGGATAATTCTATGAATTACTACATTGCTCCTAGTTTTCTTGATAAACTTGCAGTACATATCACCAAAAACTTCTTAAACCTTCCTGGGATTCGAGTTCCCCTAATTTTAGGTATTCATGGCCGCAAAGGAGAGGGAAAATCCTTTCAATGCGAGTTAGTCTTTGAAAAAATGGGTATCGAAGTCACTTTAATATCTGGGGGAGAACTAGAAAGTCCAGACGCTGGAGATCCTGCGCGGTTAATTCGGTTACGATATCGAGAAACAGCAGAATTAATCAAAGTCCGAGGTAAAATGTGCGTACTGATGATTAATGATTTAGATGCGGGTGCAGGACGTTTTGATGAAGGAACTCAATATACAGTAAATACTCAATTAGTAAATGCTACATTGATGAATATTGCTGATAATCCCACAGATGTACAATTACCGGGAAGTTATGACTCCAATCCTTTATGTCGTGTCCCAATTATTGTCACAGGAAATGATTTTTCTACCCTCTACGCACCATTAATTCGTGATGGGAGAATGGATAAATTTTATTGGGAACCTAACCGAGATGATAGAATAGGAATTGTCGGCGGAATTTTTGCCGAAGATGGACTTTCACAAGGAGAAATTGCACAATTAGTTGATACTTTTCCCCATCAATCTATTGACTTTTTTAGTGCTTTGCGTTCGCGGATTTATGATGAGCAAATTCGTGATTTTATCCATCAAATCGGTTTTGAAAATGTCTCTTTGCGAGTTGTCAATAGTTTGGAGGGACCACCAGCATTTAAAAAGCCAGATTTTACTCTCTCTCATTTAATTGAGTCGGGTAAATTCATGGTTAGTGAACAAAAACGGGTGGAAAATTCCCATTTGGTTGATGAATATAATCGTTTAAATCGAGGTAAAGGTTATCAAGTTGCTGCTCCTGTTGTCGAAGTTCCAGTTAGTAAACCTATCAATAATCAAGCCAATCATTTAAGTTTAGAAACTCAAGAACAAGTTCGACAAATTTTAGCTCAAGGTTATAAAATTGGGATTGAACACATTGATGAAAGACGTTTCCGTACAGGTTCTTGGCAAAGTTGCGGTTCTTTTTTTAATATTGATGCACATTCCGATGCTATTTCTAATTTAGAATCTTGCTTATCTGAATATAGCGGTGAATATGTGCGTTTAGTAGGAATTGATCCACGAGCAAAACGACGAGTAGTAGAAACAATTATTCAACGTCCTCATAGCAAGTAAAATGATCCTATGGTTGTAGCAGCGATAATGAGTTTAGATAAGTGATTCATGGTAATGTCGTGAATAACGTGAATAAATAGTTAAAGGCTAAAGCGGATAATTTTTGATAGCGATCGCTCATATTATATCATGTCCGCTTAAACACTTACGATAAAAATAATGCTGATATTTGGGGATACAACAACTCGGCACATTCCATATCGTAACTAATTTCGCGGACATGATATTACACTACATTATTACGAGTTATCTAACACACGTTCGGGTGCAATGATTTGTTAGACCTCAAATTCGATTACAGTAGCAATGGAAGCTATAATTTCCAGCATTGTAATTTCAGAAATGCTTCTTAATTTACGAATAAACCTTTGTAAATCCACCCCCCTTAGTTGAAGAGTATCAATTGCAGAATCTTTATTCAATCTATTGATACTGTTAGGTTCAATTTTAACGTGCCAGAAATTTGATGAAAAATATGTTTTCCAGTCTGTAATAGGAGCAATAAGCTTGATAGGAAGCTTTCCTACTGAATCGGAACTGATGACGACAGCAGGACGCACTTTTTTGATTTCTGCACCAACAGTAGGATCGAAGTTGACTAACCAAATTTCTCCACGTTTTGGCAGATCAGGGTTAATACTCAATGATGTCACCTGCCATTAACTCTTGCCATTCAGAATCTTGTTGATAGTGAGAGAGCATTATATCAGCTTGACTTTCGAGAATATTCCTACGTTCAGTCATTGGTAACTTCAGAAAAGCAAGACGCTGTTTTAAGGATGGAGAGATATCTTCGGTGGTAGAAGAATGAGAACTAACTTCTTCAACCAAAATAACTACTTCAACAGTTTGTCCTACAGTCAGATCTGGAGATTGAATTTCAATTCTATTTCCTGGTAGGACTTTTGCTGTTGTGTACAAAGTTGATTTGACCATTTTTAGCCCTTTGTTTAAGTATTTTTATTGTACTTTATAATATTTGGCGATCGCACTTAAACTCACAGATTCAATCAATGTGCATGGTGCGTTCCCCAAAAATCTATTGGTGGAGCGGTAGGACTTGCATTAGGGAACGCACCCTACGGCAACTACGTTTTTATGTAAAGTCCCAAATCACTGAGGCTATTCCCGTCAGAGTAACATTGCATTTTATTAATCTTAGTTAGTACACAAGTCTCTTTTAATAGACTAAAAACTCTGATTGAACCATTGGAAAGGACTTGATAATCCCATTTATAAGATGAGCCAATTAGACCAGTTTTCAGCTTTTGGTAATCATGAACTTGACCATCTTTCTGAAACACTCTATATTTAGAAATGTATTCATTACTAAGTCCCACATTGTACCATCTTCCTAGATAATTTGGCTTGGCTGCAACAGGAGTGCTGTGAATATTCCACACAAATATAGAAACTATGATAGCGCTAGTCATCAGTAATTTATGGAACTTTTTCATGCTGATGTCCTTAATTACTAAACAGTAAGAGAAAGTTTTATCTAGGATTGTAAATTGTACAGCACAAATCAATAGATTTACCAGGAACACGCTTGGGTGTACTGTAACCTATAGATTTATAAGAGTTAGAACCTACTACTTGAACAGTTATAGATATGTCGTGTTTGAGACTTTTAATTGTGATCCAATTTGCAAAAGGATCAAAATATCCCCCAGAAGATGGGTTTTGATTCAGCAACTCCGGTTTTACATTATCTATCTCTATCCTAATATCACTAAAAGTGTAATTACCATCTCGACGAAGATTAATCTTTCCTTGTTGTCTAAGTTTGTGGATTGCATTAACGGCAAATTGAACCGTATCACTAATACTAGGTTGAGATTGAGCAATTAAGATACTTCTAACTTTTATAGAATCTATCCTATTAAATTCTGGACTATTTTGTGCTTGAGTGCTGTGAATATTGCACCCAAATATAGACACTATGACGGTGCTGTTCATTAGTAATTTATGCAGCTTTTTCATGGTGATATCCTTAATTTTAGCGTTTCCCAGTCTATTAATCCACAAGCAAAATGATGAGTAGTAGAAACAATTATTCAACGTCCTCATAACAAGTAATTTGTATTTTTTTTGAATGTAGAGAAATTCCATGGAATCTCTCTACAGGGATTGAATTTAATATAGCAATATAGGCTTAAACTGGAGTTAAAAATAGGTCAGCTTCTGCTTGTCTTCTCCGTCTTAATCCTACTTCCACATTGCTACCAGGATTCCTGTATTTTAGAAAAGTTTCTTCAATTTCATTCCATTTTTTATCTCTCAAAACTCTGGTCATACTTTGGAAACGGGAATTACCATAAAAATTAGCGCCTAAATTATAGCCAAAGCTTAATAAAGCACCCTGTTGATTGGCGTTTAACTCATTCCAAACAGGAATTTTTTGCAGAGGTGGAAGATAACTATTTTCTAGCTGAAACATCAATAAATCATCTGCTTCTTGTTGAGTAATGCGTTCACCTAATTTCCAGTTACTACCATCTCTTTTTTTTGTAGAACCCCAACCAATGGTGATAGGTAAATTACCAGTGCGGGGATCTGGATAAGCCTTTAAATAACACCCTTCAAATTTTTTGATCAGCGGAATTGCTGAAAGTGGTAGTTTTCCAGTGACACCACCAAAACCGTTTGTTTGAGGAGTTGGGGGTGCTACTGGATTTGTTGTTAATTGGTCAAGAGCGTTATTTAAGGCATTCTGGGTATTTTTTCCGACTATTCCATCTACGTTAAGCCCATTTTGACTCTGAAACTGTTTGACAGCCTTGAGAGTATTGTTGCCAAAATCACCATCTATTGTCCCCGGATCGAAATTGAGTGCTGTTAATATTTCCTGTAGTTGTTGAACTTTTGCGCCATTTGCACCTTGTTTGAGGATTTCACCACTGTTGAGATTTAATTTACTAGGCATAACGGTATCCTGGTAACTTTAGTTTGATCAGTTTCGTAATTGCAAGCAGAGATTCACTGAAAATGAGACTTTACTTAGTTGATTGTACAGTGTGACTATATAATCTGACAAGGATTTTTACAAAAAAATACATAAGTTATCAAAATTATAAAAGTATATAAATTGGCGGGAATATGATCATAAATTATGATACTTTGTGATCAACGAAAAATTACTAATTTAAAATCCCATCCAAATATATGCCTTGGTTTGTCAAAATTGAAACTGGTAAGGTTGATAAGGCGACCTTTGACAAATATGTACCTGCCCACAAAGCCTACGTACAACAATTAATTGCTAAAGGACACAAAGCCAAAACAGGTTATTGGGCGCAAAAAGGTGGTGGTATGATGTTATTTGAGGCTGAGTCAATGGATGAAGCACAGGCAATAGTAACCGCTGACCCCTTGATACAGAACGATTGTGTCAATTATCAACTATTTCAATGGGAAATTGTTTTGGAATAATATACAAATTCTGAATTTTCGTGTTATGATGATTAAAGACCTGGATCTATGCAACTTCAACGCCCAAACCTTGTCAGGACCGGAAGGTAGCAGCAATAAGGGATGCTTGTGGTAGGCGTAGTCTCCGGGTCGCCTTACTTGTAGGAGCTTTCAGTAGCAATGCCTGGTTTTGGAGATATTGTACAAAAAGCTTTTTATCTCGGTGTTGGGTTAGCCTCCTACGCGAGTGAAAAGGCTGGGGGGAAATTAGCCGAACTGCGATCGCAAGTCCAAAAATTAGCAGATGAAATGGTGGCCAAAGGCGAGATGAACACAGAAGAAGCTCGCCGCTTCGTAGAGGATATGATGAAGCAAGCCCAACAGCAGCCAGGATCTGGAGAAGCGTCTCAAAAAACACCTCCTTCTGAACCTCGTCGCATAGATATCCTAGAGGATGACGAAGAACCAACTGGGAAAGAGGCGAAAAAAGAAAATAAAGATCATAATAGAGATCATGGCGATAATGTAAATCAGCTGCGGGATCAAGTGAGAGAACTACAGGAAGAGTTAAAAAGGCTGCAAAGAGAACCGTAAAAAACAATTTTTTACCTTGGGTCGGGTATCAGTCACAGTCAATTCTCAAAAAATCACAGAATATCCAAAGTGGTTTGAAGTGTAATTACTTACCGTGTACTCTAGCAATTCCAGCCTGATGGCGTTAAGCTTCATGTTTTTAGCCAGTAAGGGCTTTAAGTTTATGGAACAGTGGCAAAAAGACTTAATAGACATGATCGAAACCGTGGCTGATGAAGTAGAGCAGTTCTTCCTGGGAATGAATGACATGGTAGATGCTTTTTTTGAGTTCGCAGAAGAAATTACTGAAGAAGTACAAAGCACTTATGTAGCTGATGCTGATAACTTCGCTAGGCTGCGCGAACAATTTTTACAAGACTTAGCCGAACCAATTATGGAAATTTACTGGGAACTAGAAGACATCACTGAAGATGTAGATCCCGGTTTTCCTTATGCAGTAGAAGCGACAATAGAAAAAAATGTGGCTTGTATTGGTTGTAGTCACTATCACGGACAGGTTTATGGTGGTAACTTGTTAGTTTGTGCTATGCACCCCCATGGTTGGGATGATCAAAATTGTCCAGACTGGGAAAAGGAAATTGAGTAATTAAGCTATCAATCTGGGGAGAAATGTTAAAAACTGTTAAGTTAATAATTGTGAACCTCTACATTTCTTTTTACTAACACAATGAGTAACTTTGCACCTGAAACCCTACCCCCAGTCATTCCAGAAATGAAATATGGTGAACGGGAAATTGCGGAAGGGAAACTAATTACCTTTCCTAACCCCCGCATCGGACGGCGCTATGATATTAATATTACCTTACCGGAATTTACTTGTAAATGTCCGTTTTCCGGTTATCCTGACTTTGCGACCATTTATATTAGTTACATTCCAGATCAACGGGTGGTAGAGTTGAAAGCACTCAAACTTTATATTAACAGTTACCGCGATCGCTATATCTCCCATGAAGAAACAGCCAATCAAATTTTAGATGATTTTGTTGCAGCTTGTGATCCTTTAGAAGTGACTGTAAAAACCGATTTTACCCCCCGTGGAAATGTACATACAGTGGTTGAAGTTAAACATCAAAAAGGTGTTTAAATGAAAAAGCAGAGACGTTCCATGAAACGTCTCTACAAGGATTATGAAAAACATATACAGCTTATTACCATCAGGGTGAAGTACACTTTTAGCAGGTAAGATACCCGCACCACAAGATTTTTATTTTTATCATTAATATCTGTACCTCATCACATCGGAAACTGCTGTATCTAATTGATTATTAACTAACTAGGTGAACGGAAAAAAACCGACATACAGCGAATTTCAGGTAAATGAACCACGGTTTTTGTTTCGCGCAATCTCTCTTAGAGATCCCGAAGGGTAGGCGCAAAGTAGGGAAGGCGCAAAGGAAGAAGGTAATCAAAGTCTGGTTTAAATCGCCGAAAACTGCTGTAAGTAACTAAAAGTAAAGTTTCCCTCTTCCCTGTCCCCTGTCCCCTGTTCCCTGTTCCCTGTTCCCTTGTCATAACGACAATTTTTCACGCCAACCTACTTAACTAGAGTATTACTATTATGTAAATAACCATTTTGTTGAGCTAATTTTTCTGCAATTAGTTTTTGATAAACCACTTCATAACCATCAGTCATTTTTTGAACACTAAAATTTTTTTCCACATATTGACGACAAGCGTAACGATTTAAATCAGCTACTCTGTCAAGAGAATTAATACATTCCTCCACATTCTTACAAAGGAAACCGGTTTCCCCGTTCACAATAACTTCCCGTGTTGAACCCAGTCGCATAGCAATTACAGGTGTTCCTGATGCCATTGATTCTACCATAACTAAACCAAAAGGTTCTCGCCAAGTAATAGGAAACAAAGTCGCATAAGCACCACCCATGAGGGCATTTTTTTGGATATGATTAGCTTCACCTAAATATTCAATTTGCTTACCATCAATATGTGGTTTAATTTTTTGCGTAAAATATTCCAAATCTACCACATCTACCTTACCTGCTATTTTTAACCTCCAACCAGTTTTTTGAGCAATTTCAATTGCTAAATTGGGTCCCTTTTCGGGAGACATTCTTCCCAAAAAAGCTAAATAAGGTGGTTCTGTTGGTTGAGGATAAAATTCATAACTACTAACATCAATACCATTATAAACAGTGTCTACATAGTTTAAGCCTAATCTGGGTTCTTGCTGAGAATTAGAAATACTAACATAAGGCTGTTTTTTGCTATATTTAAAAATTTTCTCGTTATCTGGAGTAAAAATTCCATGTAAAGTGTGAACTGTAGGAGTTTTGACTAAATTGGCGTAAACCAGTGATCCTAGTCCTACATGAGAGTGAATGATATCAAAATTTTCTGCTTGTTCATAAACTAAACCTAACAGTAACATTTCATAAATACCAGGCTCTTTAATAGTAGGATCTAGCCTTAAAGCGCGGGGATGAACTGATACTAACTTGGCTAAACTTAAAGAATCTCCTGATGCAAATAAAGTCACTTCATGTCCCCGACGGACTAATTCATCAGTTAATAAACTTACTACCAATTCTATACCACCATAAGCTAGTGGTGGAACTCTTTCCCACAGTGGAGAAACCTGAGCAATTTTCATGATCAATCTCCTAAAATATCAGATTTCTACTTCTAGTTAGTTGATGAATAAATGAAATAACTAACAGAGAAATAGCCAAAAATACAAAAACCATCCTTATTTATGATTACCATTAGATCTTATGTTTTATATTTGATATTTTTTGTCTATCTGAGGTAATGTAAATGTCTGATACTTGAGGAATAAATTAGACATAATACACATATAGGAATCCGGTTTGATTCTGTGAATTTATTTATGTAGCCAGGCAATAGAAAAGACATAATTAATACTTAGATCAGGAAAAAAGATCATTAATTGTCTTAATTGTCTACTTTCTTTCTCAGATAACCATATTGTCATATAATATGATAGGCAAATATTGGGTATATTAGGCGACATGAATATATACAAACAAATAAATAAACCGCGTGTTTCATGGCCAGCAGTGTTTGCGCTGGTGGTATTTGTGTTTATGTACTTACCTATTCTGGTACTGGCTTTTTATAGCTTTAATCAGTCACCTTACAGCGCTAAATGGCAAGGATTTACCTTAGAATGGTACGGTAAATTATTTAGTGACGAACGGATTTTATCGGGTTTATATAATAGTTTATTGGTGGGTTTTTGTGCTGTGGGAGTTTCCGCAATTTTGGGAACATTAATGGCTGTGGGGTTAGCACGTTATGACTTTCCTGGCAAGAGATTATATCAGGGAATTGCTTATTTACCTTTATTAATTCCTGATATTGCGATCGCTGTTTCTACGTTAGTATGTTTATCAGCCTTTGCTATTCCTTTGAGTATCTGGACTATTATCGCTGCCCATATTGTATTTTGTCTATCCTATGTGGGTTTGGTGGTTTCTTCGCGCATGAATAATATTAATCCCCATTTAGAAGAAGCAGCTTTAGATTTAGGTGCAACACCAATACAAGCCTTTATTTTAGTTTTATTACCGCAATTAATGCCGGCAATTATTTCTGGGTGTTTATTGGCTTTTGTCTTGAGTTTAGATGATTTTTTAATTGCTAGTTTTACTGCGGGAAGTGGTACTAATACCTTACCAATGGAAATTTTTAGCCGCATTAGAACCGGAGTCAAACCGGATATTAATGCTTTAAGTGTGATGTTAATTTCTATGACTGCTATTGTGGCTTTGATAGGGGAATTAATTAGAACTGCGGGGGAAAGGAGAGAATAGGGATTGATATTAATTATTTAGATAATAAGGATTCTAAACTTATCCTTATTTCTTCGTCTTGCTCACAAAAACATTTAATATTAATTTTATCTTGATCTCTTAAAATTGTCTGACAAGTTAATAGATGTGATTTACCAGGAGTCCGCAAAATGTCATGGATTTGCCAATATAATTTTTCGTTATTTTTTTCCGTAAATTTACTTTTATCAGAAAAATTTTGATAAAATAAAATTCCTTTAAAATCTATATATATTTCTGATTCGTTATAACCTTGAATTGAATTTAAGTGATTATTCAAAACCAGTAACATATATATTCTTGACATTGCACATTGAAATTTTTCTCCAATTGGTCGTAAATCTTTATTAGATATACTAGATTTTAATTCAATTAAAAGAATATTTAATTTATAACTAATTTTATTCTCAATTTCATACTTTTGTAAAACCAAAATAGCACATTCTGGAGTTTTGTTTTTAGCTGAGATACCGAATATTTCTTTTTCTAAGTTGATTTTCCAGATTCTGTCTACTTTTGATTTATCATCAGAATAATTTAATTTTTCAATAGATACCTTTTTAAGTTTTGCACCATTACCGCCTTCTTTAACTTCAATTTGATCATTAGTAACCTCTTCAATAAATTGTGTTTTAGCTAATTTTTTATGTAATTCATCTCTCAGAGAAGGAACACTTAGCTTTTTAGGATTATTTAAATAATATTTATTATTTTTACTCATCTTCAACCTCATCTTCTTGAAGATAAATATAATCAGTCAGAATACGAAGTGAGTTATCTAAATTGTTTTCAACCTCTCTAAAATTCATAAAATAGATGCCATAATCACTACTTTCATAATCTATGATCCTATCACCTGTGAAAAAATAAACACCTACTTTGTCTTGTGATATAGAAATAGATGAATCAACATATTTTAATTTATTTTCTTCTATAATTTTTTTGACATTAACTCCATGTTGATTTTTAAGAACATCCAGATATATACAATTATTAATAGCATTAGCTAACATAGAACTATGAGTTGTTATTAATACTTTATTTCCTGTTTCATTTTGAATAAATTGTATTAATATATTGATTAACTTAATTTGATTTTCAGGATGTAAGTTTACTTCTGGTTCATCTATCATTAAAAAGTTATTCTTTTCTAATGCCCAATATTTTAAATATAAATAGAGAGGTGTTAGTTGATTAACAGAAGAAGAAGCTAAATACATGGGCAAAGGTTCATCAACAGAATCAATTTTAAAATAAAATTCTATCAGACCAATTCCTTCTAAACTCCTAAGTTTTATCTCACCTCCAAGAATCTCTTGTAGCTGTTTAACAAGATTGATATAATGTCCTTCAATATTTTCTTCAAGATTCAGAGAAAAAAGGTTTTCAAAAACCTTATTCATAGGTTCTGTATATTTTCTTTTAAAAACATCTAACTCTTGAAAATCAGATAATTGAATATTTCCTTTCTTCCGGGGATTTTCCAGTAAATCCACCAATTTTTTGATATCTTGTTCACGTCGTTTTCTATCAACCTCATAAATATAACGATAAAATGTAGGGAAGAAAATTCTACTAGCTGGCAAGAAAAAAGTCTCATGTTTATGTTTCAACATTGTTCTAATTATTGTTGCAATTACAAGAAACTTTTTTTCATCCAGTAAATCTCTGTCTAAAGATTTCTTAGGAATTATTTCTTTAATACTCTCTGGTAATTGTCTCTCTATAAATTTATATATTAAATCTCCTTGATCTTTTTTAAATTCTATATATTCTAATGTATTTTCTTCATCATGTTGTATGTTAACAATTCCTTCAATTTCTTGTTCTCTTAATTCAGATATTTCATAGTCAAAACGAATGACAATATTATTGAGTATTTGGGAATTTTTACCTATATTAAATATCTCTTTTTTAGTTTCTTCTTGCAAAAATGAACTATATCTATTCAAAATTACTGCCAATAATTCAGGAGTAACTTCGATATTATTTATATTCTCAACAATTTGATTATCAATTATTTCTACATTAGTGCGGGCAAATTTATGAATTATATCTTGATTAAAAATCGCCCATAATAGTTGAGACACATAGCTTTTACCGCTATTATTTTGTCCAAGAAAAATAAAGAAATCTTTCGATAAATCAATGGCTTGAGTATTGTTTTTAATTGGACCTAAATTTTTGATGATCAATTTCATGTAAATCAACCTCTAAATTAGTTATACTAACATTATACTTCAATCAAACCTTATTAACAAAATAATCTCTAGATTTTGATGTTTGATTTGCTGTTAAGTAAAAATTAATACTTAAAATGGATTATATTTTTACTGCAAATTCTTCCAAAGCCTGAAAACTGCCTACTTCCCAACTCCTTTTGATCACATTAGGGATAATCTGAGTAATAGCTATATCTTCAAAATAGGGACTTTGATCAGATTTGATATATTTACCATTTTTCAACAAATAAATAGCCAATTTACCACTATCATATATCCATAATTCTGGAACTCCAATAGCTTCATAAGCATCCAGAGTTGTTTTTGATGTCACATCAATTTCTATAGCTAAATCTGGTGGTAGATGATCAGGTTGTAACCTCTGCAAACCAATCATTTGTTGATAATTTTGAATATAAAAACAAGCATCTGGTTCAATTCCTGCTATACCTTGTTTTTTGAAAGTTGTTGAACCAAAAGGTTGATATTTAATCCCTTTAGCTTTCAACAATATTTTAACAATATCAGAAATTAGATCTTTGGAAATTTCATGTTCAGGTAAAGGAACCATAATTTCTAAATTACCTTGATTGTAGGCAATTCGTGAAGCTCTTTTTTCTCCTAGTTCTTGTAAAATCGCCTCAAATTCTTCCCAGCTAACATCTGGAATATTAATTGTACTACCAGGTGTTAATTGTATCTGACTTACGGCTTTGAAAACAGGAATAGCTACACTCATAGAATTTATTATGATTATTGATTCATTAAGTTTAACAAAATTAGGGTGGGAATTACCCACCACAAATAATTAAACTTGAATTACACCTTAAACTTAGCCGTAATCCGTTTCATGGCTTCTTCCACATTTTCCCGACTATTAAAGGCCGAAATACGGAAATAACCCTCACCCGCAGCACCAAAACCAGAACCAGGAGTTCCCACCACATTCACAGTTTCTAATAACTTATCAAAAAATTCCCAACTAGATAAACCATGGGGAGTTTTCACCCATACATAAGGTGCATTTACGCCCCCATAAACATTTAAACCAGCGTTTGTCAGTTCTTCGCAGATGATTTTAGCATTGTCTAAATAGAAGTTTACTAAAGCTTTGATTTGTGTTTGTCCTGCTTCTGAATAAACCGCTTCTGCACCTCTTTGAATAATATAAGAAACGCCATTAAATTTAGTAGACTGACGACGATTCCAAAGTTTCCAAAGTTCAACATTAGAACCATCAGCCGCTTTAGCGGTGAGGGTTTTAGGAACAACAGTTAAAGCGCAACGAGTCCCAGTAAACCCGGCATTTTTGGAGAAAGAACGAAATTCAATTGCACAATCTCTAGCGCCTTCTATTTCAAAAATAGAATGAGGTAAACTAGGATCTTTAATAAATGCTTCATAAGCAGCATCAAAAAAGATAATTGAACCGTTAGCTTTGGCATAATTTACCCATGCTTGCAAATGTTCTTTAGTTGCAGTTGCACCGGTGGGATTATTAGGAAAGCAAAGATAAATTAAATCAACTTTTTGGCTAGGAATTTCCGCCGTAAAATTATTTTCAGCAGTAACAGGTAAATAAACTAAACCACCATATTCGCCTTTTTCATTCATATCTCCCGTATTACCCGCCATGACGTTAGTATCTACGTAAACGGGGTATACGGGGTCAGTAACAGCGATGATGTTATTTTTGCCAAAAATATCTAAAATGTTGCCAGAATCGCATTTAGAACCGTCGGAAATAAAGATTTCATCAGCTTCTATGGCTGCTCCTCGCGCTTGAAAGTCATGGGTGGCGATTTTCTCCCTTAACCAATTATAACCTTGTTCTGGTCCATATCCTTTAAAACTTGAGCGATCGCCCATATCTTCTACAGCTTTAATCATGGCTGTGCGACATGCTTCTGGTAAGGGTTCAGTGACATCACCAATCCCTAACCGAATAATTTTAGCATCTGGGTTAGCCTGTGCAAAGGCATTGACCCGTCGCGCAATTTCAGGAAACAGATAACCAGCTTTGAGTTTTAGGTAGTTGTCGTTAATTGTAGCCATGGTACATTATGAGCAAAAAGACAATGATACACTATCTTGCTTGGGGGACGAGAATGAAAAGATCCCTAAATTCTTAAAGCAGTCAAGGATCTGAAACTTTAAGTTATTGTCTAGAAAATATGAGTCTAATTAATGAAGTTGATAAACAACGAATTATCTAACAGGTATTAGAAGCTAAACAATGGGATGTCAAAAAACTAGATACCCGAATTATTTAACCATTCTGGTATCTGACCATGACAGATTTTCACAAATTAGACATGATTACCATATTTTCAGAAACAGAAAATAATTTATATAGCAAAAGATTAATGCCAAATTGTTTATTTTGGGCAAAATTTTTAGCTTTCTGACTAGCTTGCTTCAATCTGTACTTCAATCTGTAAATTATACTCATGGGGTCTTGCCTTTGCAGCTACTAGGAATTTTCAACACCTGATTTATATCTAATTTATTTTCCCGCTTTTGTAATTCGGGGTTAACTGCAACTATTAATTGCCAATCAGTAGGTTTACTACACAATTTTTCAGCAATACCACTGAGGGTGTCTCCTGATTTTACATTATAAGTGGCTAGTATTGGTGGCTTCTTTGGAGTAGTAGTAATTATCTGTGGACTGGGGTTGGGACTACTAGTAACTTTAGGAGTACCATTGGGGATAGTCGCAGTATACAAAGCTGTTTGCAAGGAGAAAAAACTACCCCCAGCACCGATAGTAATACCTATCACCAGCATTAAAATGGCGATTTCTCTTGTCCAAGATTTTGGCTGCTGGGGCAATTCCTCCAAGGAGCGAATTAAAGAAATATCAGTGTGACAACTAGGACATATATGACCATCAATTCCTTGATACCCGCAAACAGGACAGTCAATTTTGGTTTTGGTGTTCATGGTGTAAGTTCAGTGATCATGCTATTTCTGGGCAATTTTTGATTTAACCCATGCTGCACATCCGATTATAATTCAGACCATCGGCACTGCCATAACTTTTCTGCCATGCTTAATGTCTAAATCTTGATCATGAAGTGGACAAAATATAATTATTTATTATATTTTCTTATATTTCCTCTAATACTTATTAAAGTATGCTTTATTAGATATTTATTGACTTCAACCAGAGATGAGCTTTTATTTTCATAGTTGTGGTTGATCACTTGCGTCTATTCTTCCCCCATAGCCAGAATTTACCTGCGTAAACTAAGTCTAAAATAAAACTGGTAATTATTCAAAGAGCGATCGCCTGGTAAAACCCCAATTTAGTTTTATCCTGGAATAGTGGACTTAAAAAACTTCAGCTTTCCAGTTTCTGGGGACTGATAGCGACATTCAAACCACAAACTCCGTAACCTCAAGGATGGAAACGCTTGCAAAGCGTGCCATCAATAGTTACACTTTTTAAAATATTCTCATTTTTGTTTAGGGATTGCTCAAACACTCCCATAGCAAGTTCTTGACAAAAGAATCAAGTTATGGTAGTTCGTCAGCATTGCCAAAATCAAAATCAGCAATAAAAAACTCAGAGATTCTTAATGATTGGCGATTTCCGTCATGTTTGAACCTTAGTAACAAAATTGCTTTGTCAACATAACTATCCAGGAGGCTTGTAGTTAATGGGACTACCTTGGTATCGAGTACATACAGTCGTTCTGAACGATCCAGGTCGGCTGATTTCTGTACACTTAATGCACACAGCTTTAGTAGCTGGTTGGGCAGGTTCAATGGCACTGTACGAACTAGCCATTTATAACCCCAGTGATCCAGTTCTTAACCCCATGTGGCGGCAAGGGATGTTCGTACTTCCCTTCATGGCACGTTTAGGCGTGACCGAATCTTGGGGCGGTTGGAGTGTAACTGGTGGCACAGCAGTAGACCCCGGTTTCTGGTCTTTTGAAGGTGTTGCTGCGGCTCACATCGTTCTCTCCGGTTTATTATTCTTGGCTGCTGTTTGGCACTGGGTTTTCTGGGATTTGGAACTCTTTAGAGATCCTCGCACTGGTGAACCTGCCCTAGACTTGCCAAAAATGTTTGGTATTCACCTGTTCTTATCCGGTTTACTTTGTTTTGGTTTTGGTGCTTTCCACCAAACTGGACTCTTTGGTCCTGGAATGTGGGTATCTGATGCTTACGGACTCACTGGCAGTATTCAGCCAGTAGCACCAGAATGGGGTCCGGCTGGGTTTAACCCCTTTAACCCTGGTGGCGTTGTGGCTCACCACATTGCAGCAGGTGTAGTTGGTATTATCGCGGGTTTATTCCACCTCACAGTTAGACCCCCCGAAAGGCTCTACAAAGCCCTACGGATGGGAAATATTGAAACCGTACTTTCCAGCAGTATCGCGGCGGTATTCTTCGCTGCTTTCGTCGTTGCTGGAACTATGTGGTACGGTAACGCTACCACCCCCATCGAACTGTTTGGACCTACCCGCTATCAGTGGGATCAAGGCTACTTCCGTCAAGAAATTCAGCGTCGTGTGCAAACCAGTGTGGCAGAAGGTGCTACTTTGACCGAAGCTTGGGCGAAAATTCCTGAAAAATTGGCATTCTACGATTACGTTGGCAATAGCCCCGCTAAAGGTGGTCTATTCCGTACAGGCGCAATGGTGAAGGGTGATGGTATTGCCCAATCTTGGCAAGGTCATGCTGTGTTTACAGATGCCGAAGGCCGGGAATTAACAGTTCGTCGTTTACCTAACTTCTTTGAAACTTTCCCCGTAATTTTGACCGATAAAGAAGGTGTTGTCCGTGCTGACATCCCCTTCCGTCGGGCAGAATCTAAATATAGCTTTGAACAAACTGGTGTGACTGTCAGCTTCTACGGTGGTAATTTGAATGGTCAAACCTTCACAGACCCCGCTGATGTCAAGAAGTACGCCCGGAAAGCTCAAGGTGGCGAGATTTTTGAATTTGACAGAGAAACTTTGAACTCTGACGGTGTATTCCGTACTTCTCCCAGAGGTTGGTTTACTTTCGGTCATGCTGTATTCGCTTTATTATTCTTCTTTGGTCACCTATGGCACGGTTCACGGACTATCTACCGTGATGTATTTGCCGGTGTGGAAATTGAAGAAGAACAAGTTGAATGGGGTCTGTTCCAGAAAGTGGGCGACAAGTCAACTCGTGTCCGTAACGAAGCTTAAAACTTGGATGAGGTATGAAGTGGAAAATATCTACTTCATGCTTTTTCCCTGGCTTGGTCAACTAAAATTACTGGCTCAACAGGCAGGATCTGAAAAATATGGAAAGTGTTGCTTACATCTTGATTTTAGCCCTAGCAATAGGTGTACTCTTTTTTTCAATCGCCTTCCGCGAACCCCCTCGGTTTGAGAAAAAAGATAAGTAGTTAGTTATTCCCGATT
>LJOT01000632.1 GCA_001672075.1 Anabaena sp. CRKS33 | reverse complement strand
AAATTATCTGATCCTGGTTCTATTTTTGTGCTAGAAAAGATTAAATATACTCGCTAAGAAGCTATTACCTCTTCTTCTCCTATTGCGACGACGGCCACCTCCTCGACCAAATAATGAAGATAAAATAAAGGTTGTTTGAGAAAATTGATATTCAGCTTGATTTTTTGAAGATATGCTCAAGTTTCCTTGGGTAATATTCATTTCATTATTTGCTTTAGAGTATATATCCGTAGTTTGGTAGAATATATCAAACATTTCCAAGGGTAAAGATGATGACCTACCTCCAGATATAGACTCTTGTTCTTTTTCTGATAAATTTATAAACAGGTCGGATTTTTTTATTTCTATATGGTCAGACATGGTAAAACCTCTTTTTTCTAAAAAATAAGATTTATGTATCATTGTTTGTGATACATAAATCTTCATCTACGCTGTGAATAGAAGTGCTAGGAGTAAAAACGTAATGATCATCTAATACTGTTTGATGATTCTATGTTTTTATTCTCGTTTACCACTTTTACGCAACAGGTATAGTAGTCTTAACCAACTTAGGGGTTAACATTATTTATTCATTACAGTTCCATTTATGAAAGCGGCCAAAGAATAACTGTCGGATTTGCTAAGATCTTGCCAACCATAAGAACCAGTACCATTAGGTCCTGCATAAGTACCACCATATTGTTTAGTAGATTCCCCGTAATAGTCACTCAAAAAGACTGCAGCTGCACCATCAATATTAGGGATCTCATAACCACCAGCTACGGTTTCTTGTTGTTCAACAGATACTGCGATAAATAAAGTAGACATGACTGAATTCTCCTTGATTTGAATTATCGCTGGGGGTTGTTTACTGCTCGGTTGCCGTTTCCCCCTCGCTTGTTAATAGAATATCGAGGAGTGATTAGATAATTCATTCTCATTTTCTGCAAACTTAATTACCAAATTTAGAACTAAATATTGCCG